>JADYYZ010000501.1 GCA_020853405.1 Acetobacteraceae bacterium | reverse complement strand
TGCGAGGTGGTGGCCCTGTAGAAGCATCGACGCGCGCAGGCTGGCGCGCCCGGAGGGACTTGAACCCCCAACCCCCGGATTAGAAGGCCGGCGCTCTATCCAGTTGAGCTACGGGCGCGTGCCGGCCTTCTATCATGCACCGGCCCGCCGGTCAGCGCACGCCTGGCCCGGCGTGCGCTGACCGGCGGGCCGGCGGATCAATGGCTCCAGGCCTCGCGCCGGTTGAACTTGAAGTTGTCGGCATAGGCCTTCGGCTTCAGCTCGGGGCCGGGGGTCACCAGCTCGACCTCGTACGGGATGGCGTTCGCCTCGGCATAGGCGACGGCCGCGTCCCTGGTGGGGAAATTCAGCCGCACCTGGCGGGCCAGATCGCCGCCCCCGATCCAGCCGGTCAGCGGGTCGGCGCGCTGCGCCAGCACGGGCATGAACTCAAGCACCCACGCGCGGGTCAGCGCCCGGCCCGCTTGCATCGCGGTCTTCGGCGGCAGGAAGATTCGAGCCTTCATCGCCAACTCCCTATTACCGGGCAGCAAATCGGGGCGGCCGGATTCGAACCGACGACCTTCTGCGCCCAAGGCAGACGCGCTACCAGGCTGCGCTACGCCCCGCTACACGCTCACTAGCCACCGGCCGGGCAGGAGGCAAGCATGCGCCGCGTGATGAAGGGGGCGACCATTCGCCCGGCGCCGAAGCCTTGGTGCCGCACGGGCGCGATGCTGGGCGGATGAGCGCGCGCGCCGCCGCCCTTGCTCCTGGCCTTGCCGGCTGGGCCGTGATGTTCACCGGCCTCGGCCTTGCCCGGTTCGCCTTCACGCCGCTGCTGCCGGCGATGATCGAGGCAGGCTGGTTCACGCCCGGCGGCGGCGCCGCCCAGGGTGCCGCGAACCTCGCCGGCTATCTGCTGGGCGCGGCACTCGCCTTTCCGCTCGCGCGCCGGATGCCGGTGACACCACTGCTGCGCGGCGGGATGGCGCTGGCGGCAGCGAGCCTTGCAGCCTGCATGCTGCCGCCGGACCGGCTTGTCGCGGGCCACCTGCTGTTCGGCATCGCGCGGCTGCTCTCCGGCGCCGCGGGCGGGGTGCTGGTGGTGCTCGGGCCGCCGGCGGTGCTGGCCGCGGTCGTGGCCGAACAGCGCGGCCGCATCGGCGGCATGGTGTTCGCCGGCGTCGGCTTCGCGATCGCGGGTGCGGGCACCGTGCTGCCATGGCTGATCGCGATCGGCCTGCCGGTGGCGTGGGGCAGCCTGGCCGCGGCGGCACTGCTGCTGACCCTGCTGTCCTGGCCGCTCTACCCGCCGACACCGGCGCTGGCGGCGCGGACCGAGGCAGCATCGCCCGACCTTGCCAGGCTGATCGCGGGCTATGCCTGCAACGCGCTGGGGGTCGTGCCGCACATGCTGCTGCTGTCGGACTTCGTGGCGCGCGGCCTGGGCGCTGGCGTCACCGCCGGCGCCTTCGCCTTCGCTGTCTACGGCGTGGGCGCGATCTGCGGGCCGCTCGCCGGCGGAGCGGTCGCCGACCGGCTGGGCTTCCGCCGCACGCTCCGCGGCGCGGTGATGATACAGGCGGTGGCGATCCTGCTGCCCGCGCTTTTCCCCGACCTCGCCGTCACGGTGGTTTCCGGGATCGTGGTCGGCGCCTCGACACCTGGCGTGCCGCCGCTGGTGCTGGGGCGCGCGGTCGAGCTCGCGGGGCCCCAGCGCGCGCGCCGCGCCTGGGCGGCGGCGACGATTGCCTACGCCGCCTGCCAGGGGGCGGCGGCCTGGGGGATCGCGGCCGCCTTCGCCGCCACCGGACTCTACGCGCCGCTGTTCATCGCCGGCAGCCTCGGCGCAGCACTCTCTGCCCTGATCATGGACCGCGCGCGCCCATCCCCGCGGCGTTGAGCGCGGCACGGGCGAGGCCCGTCATCGCGGGGTGATGTGCAGCAGTGCGCCGTCCTGCTGGTCGGTCAGGACCAGGAGCCCGCCGTCCGGCGCCTCGCGCACGTCGCGCACGCGCGCCCCGATCGGGATGCGCTCGTGGCTGGCGACGCGCCCGTCCGGTCCCAGCCGCACCCGGCGCACGTCGTCCGATTGCAGGCCGCCGGCGAAGATGTCGCCGCGCCAGGCAGCGACGCCGCGGCCGGAATGCGCGGCAAGCCCGGACGGCGCGATGGCACGAAGCCACACCAGCACGGGGTCCTGCATACCAGGAAGCGTGCGGTGGGCGGAGATCGCCGCACCGCTGCCGTACTCGACGCTGTAGGTCGCGCGCGGCCAGCCGAAATTGCCGCCGGCGACGATGCGGTTCAGCTCGTCGCCGCCTGAACTGCCGTGCTCGCTGGCCCAGATCGCACCGCGCGTCGCATCCCAGGCGAGGCCCTGGATGTTGCGGTGCCCGACCGAAAACAGCGAGGCGATCGCACCCGGCGTGCCGCGGAACGGGTTGTCGGGGGGGATCGTACCGTCGGGATTGATGCGGTGGATCTTGCCCAGCGCGCTGTCCAGGCGCTGCGCCTGTTCGCGCGGCGGCGCGCCGCCGATGCGGATGTTCGGGTTGCCGCCATCGCCGACCGAGACCAGCAGCGTGCCATCCGGCAGGAACAGCAGGCGCGAACCGAAATGCTGGCCGCCCGGCTTATCGGGGGTGGCGCGGAAGATCACCGACGCATCGGCAAGCCGCGGTCCGTCGAAGCGGGCGCGCCAGACCACCGTGCGGTTGGCGCCGGCATCACCCTCGGCGGCGGAGAGGAACAGCGTGCGGTCGCTGGCGAAGGCAGGCGAGAGCGCGATGTCGAGCAGGCCGCCCTGCCCGATCGCCGCCACCGGCGGCACACCCGGCACCGGCGTCGGGTCGAGCCTGCCGCCGGCGGCACGGCGCAGGCGGCCCGGCCGCTCGCTGACCAGCAGCTCGCCCCCGGGCAGGACGGCGAGAGCCCAGGGATGCTGGAGGCCGCCGGCCAGGCGCGTGAGCGAAACCCCGGCAAGCTCGGCCACGCTGCCGGGCGCGATCACCGGTTCGGCGCGCGCGGCACGCGCAGCGAGGGCCGCGCATCCGCCAAGCAGGCCCCGCCGCGCGAACAAGCTCAGGCCGAGGGCTCGAGGTCGAGCGCGTAGCCGGCGGCGCGCACGGTACGGATCACGTCGGCCTCCCCTTCGCCGTTCAGGCCTCGTCTCAGCCGCAGGATATGCACATCGACGGTGCGGGGTTCAACATGGATGTCCTGGCCCCAGACGGCATCGAGAAGTTCCTCGCGCGCGAACACGCGGCCCGGGTGCTGCATCAGGAATTCCAGCAAACGGAACTCGGTGGGGCCGAGATGGAGGAAGCGGCCGGCGCGGCTCGCCCGCCGGGCCGCAATGTCGAGCGTGATGTCGTGGAACCTAAGCGTTCCCTTCGCCGGCCTGGTGCCGGCGCGGCGCAGCAGGGCGCGGATGCGCGCAAGCAGCGCCGCGATCGCGAACGGCTTGGTCACGTAGTCGTCGGCCCCGATGTCGAGCGCGCGCACGGCGTCGGCATCCTCGGCGCGGGCGGTCAGCATGATCACCGGCAGGCCGGCGGTTGCCGGCCGGCGGCGCAGCTGGCGGCAGACCTCGATTCCCGACATTGTCGGCAGCATCCAGTCCAGCAGCACGAGATCGGGAGGTGCCTCGGCGATCCTGGAAAGCGCCTCCTGCCCGTCAGCCGCCTCGTCGACCCGGAAACCCTGCTTCTCAAGATTATAGCGCAGCATGCTGATGAGCGCTGCCTCGTCCTCGACGATCAGGATCCGCGGCCGGGCCGTGGCCGATGGCGCCTCCGGCATGCCCGCCTCAGCTGCCGGCAGGGGGTTCGCGCGGTGGCGCCGGTGCCACCGAGGTATCGCCCTTCGGCCGCGCATCGGGCAGCGTCTGGCCGGTGATCGCATAGTGCATGATCTCGGCGATGTTGGTGGCGTGGTCGCCCACACGCTCCAGGTTCTTGGCCATGAACATCAGGTGCGTGCAGGCGCCGATGGTACGCGGGTCCTCGATCATGTAGGTCAGGATCTCGCGGAACACGCCGGTATAGAGTTTGTCGATCAGGTCATCGCGGCTCCATACGTCCACCGCCCTGGCGGCGTCGTTCGTCATGTAGGCGTCGAGCACGTCCTTGATCGCTTCCAGGGCCAGGCGGTTGATGTGGGCGATGCCGGCCACCGCCGGCACCGACGGCGCCTCGGCCACCACGATCGCGCGCTTGGCGACGTTGGTGGCGTAATCGCCGGCGCGTTCCAGGTCACCGGCGATCCGCATCGCGGCGATGATGCTGCGCAGGTCGACCGCCAGCGGCTGGCGCAGCGCCAGCAGGCGGATCACGTTCGCATCGACCTCGCGCTCCATCGCATCGACCTCGGGATCGGCGGCGATCACCCGTTCGGCCGCCTCGATATCGCGCCGCGCGATCGCGGCCATGCAGTCCTGCAGCTGGCTTTCGACGATGCCGCCCATCCGCGCGATCAGCTCGCGCAGATGGCGGAGCTCGCCGTCATAGGATTTCACGACATGCCCGGCCAGCCGGCTTCGGGGCGGGGAAGTCTCCATCAGCCGAACCTCCCGGTGATGTATTCCTGGGTCCTGGGGTGCAGCGGTGCGGTGAAGATCTGGTCGGATGGCGCGAGCTCGATCAGCTCGCCGAGATAGAAGAACGCCACCTGGTCGGCGCAGCGCCCCGCCTGCTGCATATTGTGGGTGACGATCACGATCGTGAAGTCGCGCTTCAGCTCGTCGATCAGTTCCTCGATCCGGAGCGTGCTGATCGGATCGAGCGCGCTGGTCGGCTCGTCGAGCAGGATCACCTCGGGGCGCACGGCGATCGTGCGCGCGATGCACAGGCGCTGCTGCTGGCCGCCGGAAAGCCCCATCGCGCTTTCATGCAGCCGGTCCTTCACCTCGCCCCACAGCGCCGCGCGCGCAAGCGACCACTCCACCCGCTCGTCCATGGCACTTCTCGAAAGCCGCTCGTGCAGCTTCACGCCGAAGGCGATGTTGTCGTGGATGCTCATCGGGAACGGGGTCGGCTTCTGGAACACCATGCCGACCCTGCTGCGCAGCCAGTTGAGATCGACGCGCTCGCCGATCAGGTTGATGCCGTCCATCATCACCCGCCCGGTCGCGCGCTGGCCGGGATAGAGGCTGTACATCCGGTTCAGCACCCGCAGCAGCGTCGATTTGCCGCACCCCGATGGGCCGATCAGGCCGGTGACCTCGCGGTCGGGGAAGGCCATGGTGATGTTCTTCAGCGCCTGGCTGGCGCCATAGAAGAAATCGAGCCCCTCGCAGGTGATGCGGGGCACCTGCGGCGGCGGCGTGGCGCGCGCGGGGCTGCCGGCGAAGCCCCGTGGCGGCGGCGAGACAGTGGTTGCGTTCCGGTCCATTCTGCCCCTTCAGCCCCGGCCGCCGGACGCAAGGCGCGCAAGGATGTTCAGCGCCAGCACGCCTGCCGTGATCAGCGCGGCACCGGTCCAGGCGAGCGCGATCCATTCGCCGTAGGCCGAACCCGCGTACTGGTAGATCGCAAGCGGCAGGCTGGCCATCGGCGCCGTCATGTCCAGCGACCAGTTCAGGTTGCCGAGCGAGGTGAACAGCAGCGCCGCGGTTTCCCCCGCCACGCGCGCCACCGCCAGCAGGATGCCGGTGATGATGCCCTCGCGCGCGGCGCGATAGCAGACGAAGGTGATCATCTTCCATTTCGGCGCGCCCAGCCCGATCGCTGCCTCGCGCAGCGAATCCGGGATCAGGCGCAGCATGTCCTCGGTTGCGCGCACGACGATCGGGATCGCGATCAGCGCCAGCGCGAGCGCACCCGCCCAGGCCGAGAAGCCGCCGGTGTTCAGCACCACCGCCACGTAGATGAACAGACCGATCAGCACCGACGGCGCCGAGAGCAGGATGTCGGAGACGAACCGCACCAGCGCGCCCAGCAGCGAGCCGCGCGCGTATTCGGCGAGATAGGTGCCCGCCAGCATGCCGATCGGCGTGCCGATCGCGGTGCCGACGGCGGTCTGGATCAGCGAGCCGAGGATGGCGTTGAGCAGGCCGCCTTGCTGGCCCGGCGGGCGGGTGATGCGGGTGAAGACATCGAGACTGAGGCCGCCGAGGCCGCGCTGTGCCAGGCTGAGCAGGATCCAGCCGAGGAAGAACAGGCCGATCAGGGTGGCGACCACACACAGAATCTTGGCCGCCCTGTCGATGATCCGCCGCCGGCGGGCGAGGCCGCCATCGCGGGCGATCGCCATGCCAGCCACGCCGCTCAGCCCTTCAGCCTGGCGCGCAGCATGAAGCGGCTTGCCGCCAGCACGATGAAACTGATGACGAACAGGATGAACCCGATCGCCAGCAGCGCCGAGAGTTTCAGGCTGCCTTCCTCCGCCTCGGCGAATTCCAGCGCCACCAGCGAGGCGATCGTGTTGCCCGGCGCGAACAGGCTGGCGGAAAGCCGGTTGGCGTTGCCGATCACGAACGTCACCGCCATCGTCTCGCCGAGCGCGCGGCCGAGCCCCAGCATGATGCCGCCTGCCACGGCACTTCGCGTATACGGGATCACCACCCTTCGCATCACTTCCCAGGTGGTCGCCCCCAGGCCATAGGCGCTCTCCTTGTAGATCGCGGGCACCTGCAGGAACACGTCGCGCATGGTGGCGGCGATGAAGGGCAGGACCATGATCGCAAGGATGATGCCGGCGGTCAGCACGCCGATGCCATAGGTGGGGCCGCCAAACAGGGTGCCGAACACCGGCCAGCCCAGCGTCGCATCCTGCAGCGCCGGCATGATGTCCTGGCCGAGGATCGGCGCGAGCTCGAAGAAGCCCCACATCCCGAAGATGATGCTGGGAATCGCGGCGAGCAGTTCGATCGCGATGCCGACCGGCCGGCGGAACCAGGCGGGTGCCAGCTCGGTCAGGCAGAAGGCGACGCCGAAGGCCACCGGCACCGCCATGGCGAGCGCCAGCGCGCTGGTCAGCAGCGTGCCGACGACCGGCACCAGCGCGCCATACTGGCCGCGCACGGGGTCCCACACGTCGCTCCATAGGAAACCGACGCCAAAGACGCTGAACGCCTGCCAGCCACCGACGAACAGCATGACGATGATGGCGCCCATCAGCCCCAGCACCAGCAGGCCCGACGCGGTGGCGAGCGCGGCGAAGACGAGATCGCCCGGATGCCGCCGGCCGGCCCGGCGCGACGCTGCCCGGGGCATGATCGCGGCGGCCTGCGCTGCCTGCCCCATGTCAGTTCGCTCCCGCCCCGGGCACTCCGGCGGGGGCCGGACCCGGGCTGCGGTGGCTCGCGGCGAACCCGAGCCGCTCCGACCACGCTGCGCGCACCGCATCTTTGGTGGCCTCCGGCAGCGGCACGAACACGAGGTCGCGTGCGATCGCGTCGCCCTCGCGCAGGGCCCAGTCGAAGAAGCGCAGCACGGCTTCCGTTCTGCGCGGGTCGCGCGCATGGGTCGGCACCAGGATGAAGGTGGAGGCCGCGATCGGCCAGGCCTCGGCACCGGGCCGGTCGTTCAGGCTGACCGCGAAGGACGGATCGGCAGCCCAGTCGACGCCGGCGGCGGCGGCCCCGATCGTCGCCTCGCTTGCCGCGACGAACTGGCCGTCGCGGTTCCTGAGCTGCACGGTGGCAAGGCGGTTCAGCCGCGCATAGGCATACTCGACATAGCCGATGCCGCCACGGGCGTTGCGCACCATCGCTGCCACGCCGTCATTGCCGCGCGCCCCGACCCCGGCGGGCCAGCGCACGCTGGTCGCGCTGCCGGCCAGCGCCTTCCAGTCCTCGCTCATGCGGCTCAGATAGTCGGTGAACTGGAAGGTCGTGCCCGACGCGTCGGCACGATAGACCGGTGCCACGGGAATGTTCGGCAGCGTGATGGCCGGGTTGAGCTCGGCGATGCGCCGGTCGTTCCAGCGGCCGAGCCTCTCCTGGAAAATCTCGGCCAGCAGCGCGCCGGTCAGTTTCAGCTCGCGGTCGCCAACGCCCGGCACGTTGATGGTCAGCACGATGCCGCCGACCAGGGTCGGGAACTGCACGAGGCCGAGCTTCGCCAGGCGCCCGGCGGCGAGCGGCGCGTCGGTGGCGCCGAAATCGACCGTGCCGCTGATCACCTGGTTGATGCCGCCGCCCGAGCCGATCGCCTGGTAGTTCAGATCGACACCGATCGCGCGCGCCGCCGCCTCGCCCCACTGCTGATAGACCGGTGCCGGAAAGGTCGCGCCGGCTCCGGTGATCTGCTGCGCCCCCGCCGGCACGGCGGCGGCGATCGCAAGCCCGACCAGGGCGCAGGATGCTTTGTGGCGCACGACCCACTCCGGCGATCGAGCCGCGGCCGGGCGGCACCGGCCTTGGCATTGGCGAACGCGGCTGAAACTAGGCGCCGGCGGTGACCGTGGAATTTCAGTTCGATGAAGGTTCCATGACAACGCCGGCCGGCACGCCGGCGCCGATCGCCGCTACACCGGCAGCGGATCGGGGTCGAGCGGGGCGATCGGCCGCCTGATCTTGCGATAGGGGATGTTCGCCGGGTCGGGCGGATAGGGCCCGCCGCAATCCACGTACAGCACGCCTGCCGCGATCGGCGCGAAGGCAGCGTGGAAGTGGTTCGAGGACTTCACCACCACGATCTTCTTCGCAGCAAGGTCGATCCCGAGCTCGGTGAACACGGCCGGGCTGAAGGTCTGCGCCCGCCCGCTCGCCAGCACGACATCGAGATGGCCGTTGATCGTCACCGCTGCCGCGGCACCGAGCGACACACGCGACTGCTCGAACGGGATCACAAGGTCATTGGTGGTGGCACGAACCGTGACGATGGCATCGACGGGGGTTCCCGACTGGAAATTCGCCTTGCCGCCGAAGCGGAGCGGCAGCGTCGCCCCCGCCCCCGCCGCGAGGCAGAAGCCGACCGCCTGCGCATCCCACAGCGCGCCGACAGCGCTCGGCACGTCGGGGTGCTTCAGCAGCGCCTGCACCAGGAAGGTCGAATCGCCGGCGACCCCGCCGCCCGGGTTGTCCCACCGGTCGGCCAGCACGATCGGCTGGCCCGGCATGCTCAGCGCCTCCTCGATCGCCGCCTCGGTCTTGAAATGCTTCGGCACGCCAGCCCGGCCCCAGGCCAGCACCTCGCGCCCCAGGCGTTCGGCCAGCGCCGCGGCCTTGCCTGGGTCGGCATCGGCATAGACCAGCATCTTGCTGCCGCAGTCATACACGTCGGCTGCCTGGAAGCCGTGGATCGGGCTGATCGACAGCACCCCGTCCTTGCCTTCCATGGCCAGCAGGCGGTCGACGAAACCGCGGCCCGGCTCGCGCGAGGTCATGAAGCCGCCGATCGAGCGCATGTCGAACACGGCGGGCACCGGCCGGATCTTCCCCTCGGCCTTGGCCAGGCACAGCCGCGCGAGGTCACGCGCGCGGGCCAGGAAGTCGGTGTGAGGGAACTCCTTGAACGCCACGATCAGGTCGGCCGACCGCACCATCAGGTCGGACAGGTGCGAATGCGGGTCGAGCTCGGCGCCGATCACGCATTTCGGCCCGGCGATCTCGCGGGCGCGCGCCAGCAGGTCGCCTTCGCAGTCGTCGAACCCGTCCGCCACCATCGCGCCATGCAGCCCGAACAGGGCCACGTCCACGGGCAATGCCGCGCGCAGCTGGGCGAGAATCTCGTCGCGCATCGCGAGATAGGCGGCACGCCCGACCAGCCCGGCCGGGTGCGCCCAGAATGTGCTGCCTTCCACCAGCGTGTGCCCGAACGCCGCCGCCGCTTCCCGCGCGGCGATGATCGGTGCGCTGCACAGGCCCGGCGTTTTCGGATGCTCGCCCGGCCCGAACCGCTCGAACGCGGCGCGGTCGATCGGCAGCGGCGCGAAGGTGTTGGTCTCGGTGGCGAGCGAGGCGGCGAACAGGCGCACGATCTCGCCTCAGCGCTTGGCGATGTTCCAGAACACCAGCGTCTCCGGGATGGAAAGGATGCCCTCGACATTGTCGCGCCAGGCGCTTTCGCTTTTGTACTGGCCGTAGGGGATGTAGACCGTGATCTCCATGCCGCGGCGCTGGATGTCCTCGGCGATGGCGAAGGCCCTCGCCGGATCGGTCTCGCGCACCCAGGCCGCGCGCAGCTGCTCGAGCCGGCTGTCGCAGGGCCAGCCGAAGAAGGCGCGCTCGCAGCCGCCGCTCATCTGGATATGGAAGGCCGGGTTCGCCGGCCCGATCGAGCCGCCGGTGGTGAGAAAAATGTGCCAGCCGCGCGGGCCGGTTTCCTTGCTGGTCCGGCGCGAGACCAGCGTCGCCCAGTCCATGCTCTGCAGGTCGACATTGATGCCGCCGCGGCGCAGCGCGTCGGCCAGCACCAGGGTACTGGCGTGCATCACCGGCTGGTCGGTGGGATGGAGGATGACGATCGGCCTGCCGTCATAGCCGGCCGCGCGCAGCTGCTCGGCGCCGCGGCGGATCCGCGCATCGGCGGGATCGCGCGAGATGATCAGCTCGGCACCGTGCTCGGAGCCGTTCGGGCTGCCGCACAGCAGCAGCGCGCCGCACACCTGGCCGAGCGCCGGGTCGCCGGTGACCGCCATGATCATGTCGGGCTGCAGGATGAAATTGTGCAGCGCGTGGCGTGCCGCGGGGTTGTCGAAGGGTGGGTTCAGGTGGTTGACGCGCAGCGTGCCCTGGCTGCCGGTGTTGTGCAGCACGCCCACCTTCACGCCCCGCGCGCGCCGCAGCGTCGCCAGCAGGTCGGAAGGCGGGGTTTCCACGAAATCGACCTCGCCGCGCTGGAGTGCGGCGACCTGCGTCTGCGCATCCGGCAGGTTCACCCACTCCACGCGATCGACCAGTGCCTGCTTGCCGCCGGCGATGCCGCTTGCCGGCTCGCTCCGCGGCACGTAGCCCTGGTTGCGCTCATAGACCACGCGCACGCCGGCCACCCACTGGTCGCGCAGCATGCGGAACGGGCCGGAGCCGGTGGCATCGGCGATCTGTTCGCTTCCCGACACGCCGCGCGCGATCCGGGCGGGCATCACGAACATCGGCATCGCCTGCGGCTTGGCGAGTGCGAACAGCAGCTGCCCGAACGGCTCCTTAAGCACCGCACGGAAACTGTTCTGGTCGACCACCTCCAGCCGGGAAAGGAAGGTCGCGGTGGTCTGGCCGGCGGCGTCGCGCTCGGCCCAGCGGTTCCAGCTCACCACCACGTCCTCGGCCGTCACCGGCGAACCGTC
>JADYYZ010000500.1 GCA_020853405.1 Acetobacteraceae bacterium | reverse complement strand
CTTCGCCGACGCGATCCAGCAGAAGCTGGTGCGCGAGATCACCGGCGTGCCCGAGCCCGCGACGCTCGCGCTGTTCGGCGCCGGTCTCGCCGGTCTTGGCCTGGTGGCCCGCCGGCGCCGCAAGGCGGCCTGAGCGAGACTCCCGAGCCGACCCCACGTCGGCGCGGATTGCGGGCGGCACCCCGGCAAGGGGGGCCGCCCTTTTCTTTGCAGCGGGGTGCCCGCCCTCAGCCGGCCGGGTCGATGGCCGCCGTCACGCCCGCCCGCGCCTCAAGAATCTCGGCCAGGCAGAAGCAGATGTCCTCGCGGAAGCGGGCGGCGACGAGCTGCACACCCAGCGGCACCCCCTCGGCGATCGTGGCGGTCGGCACCGAAAGACCGGGCAGGCCCAGGAAATTGACGATCTGCAACGGCTCGTTCGCGTGCATCACGAAATCGAACCCGGATGGTGTCCGGTCGAGATCCTGCACGAACGGCACCGCCCGGCTGACCGGCATCAGCAGGGCGTGGAACTCCTCGGTCAGCCAGCGCTGCCAGGTGCGCCAGATCGCCGTCCGGCGCGCGAGCGCCTGCGCGTAGCCGGCGAGATCCAGCCCCGGCACCCGGCTGTGGTAGGCATGGAAGGCGAAGCGGGTCGCTTCGTCCGCGTTGTCGTCGATCGCCCTCGCCATGGTGCGCCCGGCATCGGTGCCCAGGATGCCCAGGAATTTTTCGATCGCCTCGTCCCAGTCGGGCGGCGTCGCCTCCTCCACGATCACGCCGGCATCCTCCAGCCAGCCGCGTGCCTGGGCCAGCGCCGCAGCGACCGGCGGCTCGGCGCCCATGGTGGCGAAGGCCACCCGTAGCGGCCGGGCGATCGGCATCTCCAGCGGCGCCGGCGCGTGCCAGGGGTCACGCGCATCCGGCGCGCTCATGGCCGACAGCGCCAGCCGCAGGTCGGCGATGCTGCGCGCGTGCGGCCCCTGCACGCTCATCAGCTGCAGCGCCAGCGGCCGTTCGTCGCGCGCGGTGGCGTTGAACGATGGCACCCGGCCGAAACTGGGGCGGATGCCGCCAACCCCGCAGGCATAGGCAGGGTAGCGGATCGACCCGCCCAGGTCGTTGCCGTGATGGATCGCACCCATGCCGGTTGCCGCCGCCGCCGCCGCACCGCCGGAGGAGCCGCCGGGGGTGAGCGCGCGGTTGCGCGGGTTGAACGTGGTGCCATGGAGGTCGTTGGCGGTGAAATAGCGGTAGCTGAAGGCGGGCGTGTTGGTGCGCCCCACCACCACTGCCCCCGCCGCCTTCAGGTTGGCGACCACCGGCGAATCCTCCGCCGCGATCACGTCGCGGAAGGCAACGACGCCGTTGGTTGTGGCATGGCCGGCCTGGTCGACATTGACCTTGATCGTCACCGGCACGCCGGCGAGTGGCCCCAGCGCCTGGCCCGCGGCCCGCATGCGATCGACTGAATCGGCCGCAAGCAGCGTCTCCTCGGGGCGGCACTCGACGATCGCGTTCAGCGCGGGGTTCACCGCCTCGATGCGGGCGAGCGCCGCCGCGGCTACCTCGCGCGCGCTCGCGGCGCCGGTCCGGACCAGCCGCGCGAGATCCGCGGCGCTCAGGCCATGCAGGCTCATCGGTCCGGCAGGTCCAGCAGGTTTCTTGCCAGGATGCCGCGCTGGATCTCGTTGGTGCCGCCATAGATCGTGGGCGCGCGGGCGGTGATGAAGGTGCCGGCGACCGAAAGCTCGCGGTTGCCCTCCAGCGGGCCTTCCAGGGCGGCCTGTTCGCCGGCGATCTCCAGCATGGTTTCGGAAATCCGCTGATAGAGCTCGCTCTGGAAAATCTTCAGCATCGAGACTTCCGGCCCCAGCACCTCGCCCCGCTTCAGTTTCGCGACCTGCGCGGCATAGAGCGCCTTGCCGTCGGCAAGGTCCAGCCGATGGCGGGTGAAGGTATCCTGGAACACGGGATCGTCCGACAGCCCCATCCGCTCGGCCAGCAGCCCCAGCCGCGACAGCGCGTGCGCGGGCTGGCGGGGGCTGCCCAGGAAGATGCGCTCGAACCCGAGCAGCGCCTTGGCCATCTCCCAGCCCTGGTTCTCGGCGCCGACGCGCCACTTCCGCGGCACCCGGACGGCATCGAAGAACACCTCGCAGAACTCGTCGTGCCGGTCGAGGCTGATGATCGGCTTCACGGTGATGCCGGGGCTGTCCATCGGCACCAGCAGGAAACTGATGCCTTCCTGCTTTTTCGCGGTCTTGTCGGTGCGCACCAGCAGAAAAATCCAGTTCGCGTCGGTCGCCATCGTCGTCCAGGTCTTCTGGCCGGTGACGAGGTAATCCTCGCCATCGACCACGGCCTCGGTGCGCAGGCTCGCGAGGTCGGAGCCGGCGTTCGGCTCGGAATAGCCCTGGCACCAGATATGTTCGCCTGAAAGCACCTTCGGCAGGAAGAATTCCTGCTGTTCCCTGCTGCCGTGGCGGATCAGCAGCGGCCCGACCATGGTGACGCCGTGGTCGTTCAGCCGCGGCGCGCCGGCGCGTTCGAGCTCCTCGATCAGGATCACCTGCTTGGCGGGCGACAGCCCCATGCCGCCGAATTCCTTCGGCCAGCCGGGGGCGAGCCAGCCGGCGGCGGCGCGCTTCATGTACCACGGCCGGTTCTGCTCAAGATGCAGCCGCTTCGGCGGGTGGCGGAGCTCGGCTGGGCATTCCTTCTCGATGAAGGCACGGGCGCGGGCGCGGAAGGCGTCGTCGCCCAGCAGGTCGAGATCCTCGGCGGTCATGCGGCATCCTCCGGCGGCGCGCTGGCGGCGTAGCGGCGGCGGTGCAGGGCGGCGTTGCCGAAACTGGCCGCCAGCACCATCGCCCGCTTCAGGTAGAGCCCGATATCCGCCTCGTCGGTGTAGCCGATGCCGCCATGCAGCTGGATCGAAGCGCGGCAGACCAGCATCGCGGCGTCCGAGGCGCGGGCCTTGGCCTGGCTCGCCGCCGCGGCGCGGCGCGCGCCCTGCGCGCCCGCATCCAACGCCGCGACCGCGGCATCGACGCTGGCACGCGCCAGCGCGACCTGGATCGCAAGGTCGGCGGCGCGGTGCTGCAGCGCCTGGAAACTCCCGATCCTGCGCCCGAACTGCTCGCGCGTGCGCATATAGTCGAGCGTCATCGACAGCGCCTGGTCCATCACGCCGACCAGCTCGGCGGCCGTCGCGACCGCGCATTCGTCGAGCGCCCGCACCAGCGCGATGCGCGCATCCTCGATCAGCGGCAGGCCGTCTGCGTTCTCCAGCGCGAGCGAGGCGAAGGCCGCGCCATCGGTGGTTTCGTCGGCGCGCAGCGTAACACCCGCAGCCCTGGCCTCGACCAGCCAGAGCCCGACCGTGCCGCCGGCGCGCGCGCTGACCAGGAAGGCATCGGCGCCCATGCCGCCGGCGACGAAGCGCTTGTTGCCGGTAAGCCGGTTCATCTCGGCCGTGGTCGTGATCTCGGTCGGGTCGAACCGCCCGGTGCGCTCGGCAAGCGCGGGCAGCGCGATGCGGCTGCCGCCGGCATATTCGGCCGTTCTCCCGGCCTCGGCCAGCAGCGGCAGCGCGATCGTGGCCAGCGGCACCAGCGGTTCCGCCACCAGCCCGCGCCCCAGCGCCTCGGCCAGGGCTGCGAGCTCGGCCATGCCCATGCCGGCGCCGCCCGCGGCCTCCGGCACGCGCAGCGCGAGCCAGCCGAGCGCGCCCATCCGCGCCACGACCGCCGGATCGAACCCGGGCAGCGTGAAGCGCAGGCGGCGGATGCGCGACAGATCGCCAGGCGTGGCGATCGCCGCGGCGCTGTCCCGGATCAGCCGGACCTGGTCGTCGGCAGCACTCACGACGCGAGCCTGAGCGGCGCCGCCGTCTGGGCCTGGAGGGCAGCGAAATCGCAGCCGAACATTTCCGTCACCACCAGGCCCGAAGCCGTCACGTCGATCACGGCGAGGTTGGTGTAGATGCGCCGCACGCAGCCGAGCCCGGTCGGCGGGTAGCTGAGCCGTTCAACGATCTTCGGCCTGCCGTCCCTGGTGCTGTGCTCCATCGTCACCCAGACCTGCTTCGCGCCCACCGCCAGGTCCATCGCGCCGCCGACCGCGGGAGCGAGGTCGTTCGACGAGGTCGCCCAGTTGGCAAGATCGCCGTTGGCAGCGACCTCGAACGCGCCCAGCACGCAAAGATCGACGTGCCCGCCCCGGATCATCGCGAAACTGTCGGCGTGGTGCACGATGGCGGTGCCGGGAATGGCGCCGATCGGCTCCTTCGAAGCGTTGATCATCCACGGGTCGGGCGGATCGGCCGGCGGGCCGAAGCCGATCACGCCGTTCTCGCTTTGCAGGATGATCTCGCGCCCCGCCGGCAGCGCGTGCGTGACCAGGGTGGGCATGCCGATGCCGAGATTGACGACCCAGCCTTCCTCGATGTCCTGGCCGAGCCGTGCCGCGATGCCCTTGCGGTCGAGCGCCATCGTGGCCTCCTTCAGACCTTCACCACCCGGTGAACATACACGCCCGGCGTATGGATGTGGTCGGGATCGAGCGCGCCGAGCGGAACCGTCTCCTCCACCTCGGCGATCGTCAGTTTGGCGGCCGTCGCCATCACCGGGTTGAAGTTGCGGCCCGCCCGCCGGTAGGTGAGGTTGCCCCAGCGGTCCGCCTGGTGCGCGTGGATCAGCGCCACATCGGCGGCCAGCGCGGTCTCCAGCACGTGCATGCCGCCGTTGAAGGCGCGGGCCTCCTTGCCCTCGGCCAGCCGGGTGCCGAAAGCGGTCGGCGTGAAGAAGGCAGGAATGCCGGCGCCGGCGGCGCGCATCCGCTCGGCCAGCGTTCCCTGCGGGCAGATCTCGAGCTCGATGCGGCCGGCCTCGAACAGGTCGCGGAACACATAGCCCTCGGCCGAGCGCGGGTGGCTGCAGATGATCTTGCGCACGCGGCCGGTCTTCAGCAGTTTCGCAAGCCCGATCTCGCCCGTGCCGGCGTTGTTCGAGACCACCGTCAGGTCGCGGGTGCCGCTCGCGGCCAGCGCCTCGCACAGCGCGTTCGGCGCGCCGACATGGCCGAAGCCGCCGACCAGCACCAGCGCGCCATCGGCGATGCCGGCCACCGCCGCTTCCAG
>JADYYZ010000499.1 GCA_020853405.1 Acetobacteraceae bacterium | reverse complement strand
TGCGAACGCGGGCGGCTGGTCGGCTACCTGCCATCGCGCCTGCAGCTGCTGGATGGCACGGTGTTCGAGACCATCGCGCGCTTCACCGACGCCCCGCCCGAACAGGTGGTCGAGGCAGCGGCGGCGGCCGGCGTGCACGAGGCCGTGGGCAGGCTGGCCGAGGGCTATTCGACCCGCATCGGCCCGCACAGCAGCCTGCTGTCGGGCGGGCAGAAGCAGCGGCTGGCGCTGGCGCGGGCGCTGTTCGGCGGCCCCCGGCTGCTGGTGCTCGATGAACCCGACGCGAGCCTCGACCACGATGGCGAAACGGCTCTGGTCGAGGCACTGCGCCGGGCGCTGGCGGCGGGAATGGTGGTGGTCGCGGTCTCGCACCGGCCGGCACTCGCCCAGCTCGCCGACCAGGTCCTGCGCATCGAGGACGGCAGGGTGGCGAGCCTTGCCCGAGGCGGCCGCGATCGCCTCAGCGCGGCGGGCTGAGGAGGCACGGCCATGACCACAGCACTGATTGCCGGCGATCGGGTCGAGCCCGCCCTGCCCTCGCTGCGCCGGCTGGCGCTCGCCACGCTTCTGGTCGTGCTGTTTGGCTTCGGTGGCCTCGTCGGCTGGGCTTTTCTGGCGCGGCTCGACGGCGCCGTGCCGGCCAGCGGCAGCCTGGTCACCGAGACCAGGCGCAAGACGGTGAGCCTGCTCGACAGCGGCATCCTGCGCACGCTGGAAGTGCGCGAGGGCGAGGAGGTGGCGGCCGGCCAGGTGCTGCTGCGGCTCGACGACACGCAGGCACGCGCGGCCCTGGGCCAGGCACGTGCCCGGCTTTATGGCGCGATGGCGCACGCCGCGCGCCTGCGCGCGGAACTTGCCGACCTTCCCGTGGTCACCTTCCCGCCCGACGTGCTGGAGGCACGGCGCGATCCGGCGATCGCGGCACTGATTGAGGCGGAGCGCGAGCTGTTCACCGCGCGGCGCGAGACGCTGGACAGCACGATCGCCGTGCAGCGCCGGCGGATCGCCCAGTTCGAGGAGCAGATCGCAGCCCTTGCCGCCCAGCGCGCCGCGTTCGCGACCCGCCTTGCGCTGACCCAGGAGGAGCTCCGAGCGGTGAACACGCTGCTGGCGTCGGGCTTCGCACCGCGCAACCGGGCACTCGAGCTGCGCCGCACCGAGGCGCAGTTCCAGGGCGAGATCGGCGAACGCCAGGGGCGCGAGGCGGAAGCGCGCCAGGCGATCGCCCAGGCCGAGCTGGAGATTCTCGGGCTGCTCAATACCCGCCGGTCGGATGCCGCGCGCGAGCTGCAGGATACGCTGAACACCATCGCCGAATCGCTGGAGCGCCAGCGCGCCGCCGAGGACCTGCTGGCGCGCAGCGTCGTTGCTGCCCCCGAAGCCGGCGCGGTCACCGACCTTCGCTTCTTCACCCCCGGCAGCACGGTGGTCGCCGGCCAGCCGGTGCTCGACATCGTGCCGCGCGAGGGCAGGCTGCTGGTGGAAGGCGCGCTGCGGCCCGCCGATGCCGAGCGGGTGGCAGTGGGCCAGCCGGTGAACGTGCGCATCACCGCCTTCAGCCAGCGCCGGGTGCCGCCGCTGCCCGGGCGCTTGGTCTATGTCGGCGCCGACCGCCAGGTCAACGCGCGCGGCGAGCCGTTCTTCCTGGTGCGCGCCGAACTCGACCCCGAGGCGGCAGCGATGCTGAACGGCGCCGTGCTGGCGCCCGGCATGCCGGCCGACGTGCTGGTGCTGCAGGGCGAGCGCCGCGCGATCGACTTCCTGCTCGGCCCCCTGCTCGACGGCATGCGCCGCGCCATGCGCGAGAACTGACATTCGCGGCGCGGGGAAGGGTTTGCAGGCGCGCCGTGCTGGCGGAAACTGCCTGCATGCAAACCCCGCCCCCGCTGTCTGAAGCGACACCCGAATCTGCCGGCTTCGATGCCGGCCGCCTGGCCGAGGCCACCGCCTTTGCCGCCGCGCACGAGACCGCCTGGTCGCGCGACCTCGCCTTCCAGATCGAGGCCAACAACCGCGCCAACCACGAGCGTGAGTTCGCGAGGCCCCGCGGCCCGGTGCTGGCACGCGGGCCGTGCTCGGGCCTCGTGCTGCGCGACGGGCTGGTCGCGGCCTCGTGGGGGCAGCCGGGGCGGCGCGAGACCACCTTCAGCGTCGCAAAATCCTACCTCGCGACGCTGGCCGGCATCGCGCTGGGCGACGGGCTGATCGCGTCGCTCGACGCGCCGGTGGCGAACACGGTCGATGATGGCGGCTTCGCGCCGCCGCACAACCACGCGATCACCTGGCGGCAGCTGCTGAACCAGACCAGCGAGTGGCAGGGCACGCTGTGGGGCATTCCCGACAGCATCGATTGGAACCGCGTGGTGGGCGGCGATGCCGCCGCCTGGCCGCCGAAGGGATCGCCGCGGCTTCTGCATCCGCCCGGCGCGTATTTCGAGTACAACGACGTGCGCGTGAACCGCCTGGCGCTTTCGCTGCTGCGGCTGTTCCGCGAGCCGCTGCCGCGTGTGCTGCGCGACCGCGTGATGGACCCGATCGGCGCCAGCCGAAGCTGGGAATGGCATGGCTACGACGAGGCGTGGGTGACGATCGACGGCATCAGCATGGCCAGTGTCACCGGCGGGTCGCACTGGGGCGGCGGCATGATGATCAGCTCGTTCGACCACGCCCGCTTCGGCCTGCTGCATCTGTGGGATGGCGTCTGGCAGGAGAGGCGCATCCTGCCCGAAGGCTGGGTGCGGGAGGCAACCACCGCCTCGCCGCTGCGCCAGGACTACGGGTTGCTGTGGTGGCTCAACACCGGCCGCCAGGCGCGCCCCAGCCTGCCCGAGGATTGTTTCTGGGCCGCCGGCGATGGCGGCCACATGGTGTTCGTCCATCCCGGCACGCGCATCGTGGTGGTGGCGCGCTGGCTCGACCGTGCCGCGCACGAGCCGCTGCTGGCGCG
>JADYYZ010000498.1 GCA_020853405.1 Acetobacteraceae bacterium | reverse complement strand
GCAGCACCGACGCAGCCCGGCCGCTGGCCAGCAGCAGCAGCGGCGGGCCGGCACCGAGGGCCGCGAAGGCGAGGATCCCCCTGGCGCCGACCGTCTCGGCCGCGGCGACCAGCCAGGCTGCCCCCGCCCCGGCCGCGGTCAGCACCACCGGCACGCCGCGGCGAAGGTCGGAGACGGCGCGATGCACGCCGCGCAGTACGGCCTGGGCCGGCGGCTCGGGGGCGGGCACGGCCGCCAGGCCGTGCGGCGGCGGAGGCGAGGCGTGGATGGACATGCGGCGGAACCCTCGGGCTTTCGCGTCAGCCTCGGATATGGGGCACGACTTTAGGGTTGAAAACGGCGGCAGTGCGGCGACGTCGCGAGCCCGGCGGCCCGCCGCGACCGCACCCTGGGTGCCTGGTCCATCTGGGGATGGTTCCGGCCAGTGGAAGGCAGCGTTGCTCATACCAGGGTGGCGCGGGGCGGCGTGCCCCCATCCCCCCGCCACCTGGTCGGCAGACCAGGCAGCGCCCGCTTGCCCGAATTCGCGCGCGCCGGGCACGGTTGCGCCGAAGCACCTTCGTGACCACATCCGCCGGGAACCGGGCAGCGTGGAGCACCCGGCAAGGTTGCCGCATGAACGCAGACCCGAACGGATTGCGCCCTGTCCTGATCGTCGACGACGATCGCGTGCTGCGCGCGACGCTGGCCGAGCAGCTGCGGGCCGAAGGCGAGTTCAGGCCCCTGGAAGCCGATACCGGGGCCGCCGCGCTGGCCGCGCTCGCGGTGCCGGATGCGCGGGTCGATGCGATCATCCTGGATGTCGGGCTGCCGGACGGCGACGGGCGCGACCTGTGCGCGCGGCTGCGCCGGCAGGGCGTGAAGGTGCCGATCGTCATGCTGACCGGGGCAGATGCCGAGGCCGACGTGATCCGCGGCCTCGATGCCGGCGCCAACGA
Organism: Acetobacteraceae bacterium; assembly: GCA_020853405.1. Classification (GTDB taxonomy): domain Bacteria; phylum Pseudomonadota; class Alphaproteobacteria; order Acetobacterales; family Acetobacteraceae; genus JADYYZ01. The sequence continues at coordinate 2,809 of JADYYZ010000498.1, read as the reverse complement.
CTATATCGCCAAGCCGTTCCGCATCGGCGAGCTGCTGGCGCGGCTGCGCGCGCAGCTCCGCATCTTCGAGAATTCCGAGGATGCGACCTTCACCATCGGCCCTTACAGTTTCCGCCCGGCCGCCAAGCAGCTGCTTGAGGTCGCGAGGAACCGCAAGGTGCGACTGACCGAGAAGGAGAGCGCGATCCTGAAATACCTCTATCGCGCCGGCGGCAGGCCGGTGGCCCGCCAGGTGCTGCTGAACGAGGTGTGGGGCTACAACAGCGCGGTCACCACGCACACGCTGGAAACGCACATCTACCGCCTGCGCCAGAAGATCGAGCCCGATCCCGCGAACGCACGGCTGCTGCTGACCGAAGGCGGCGGCTACCGGCTGGAGACGGCCGTCACCGCACCGGTACGCTGACGCGAACTGCCGCGCTCGCGGCAGGCGTCGCGCGGCGCCGCGCGCGGCGCCTGGTTTGCAGCAGCGGGTCGGCCATGGCACGCTCAACCGGTCTGGTCCTGACGCCTGCCGGAGGAGAGCCGCATGCCACGTCTCATCGCGCTGCTGCTGATCACGCTGATCGTCGCACCGGTGGCACAGGCAGGCACCACCCTCGATGCGATCCGCCGCGTCGGCTATCTGCGCTGCGGCGTCTCGGGCATGGTCGCCGGCATGTCGCTGCCGGACAGCCAGGGCCGCATGCAGGGCTTCGATGCCGAGATGTGCCGCGCCGTCGCAGTCGCGATCTTCAACGACGCCGAGAAGGTGCGGTTCGTGCCGACGACCGCGCAGAACCGCTTCACCGCGCTGCAGTCGGGTGAAGTCGACATGCTGAGCCGCACCACCGCGCTGACCCTGAACCGCGACAGCCAGCTCGGCCTCACCGTCACCGCCGCCACCTTCTGGACCGGCCAGGGCTTCCTGGTGAACCGGCGCCTCGGCATCACCGCGGCGAAGCAGCTGAACGGCGCCACCGTGTGCGCGACCACCGGCAGCGAGATCGAGCGCAACATCACCGACTGGTCCACCACCAACGGCCTGAAACTGACCACCATCGCCTATGACACGCCGGACGCGATCGTGAACGCGTTCCTGGCGGGGCGGTGCGATGCGATCAGCAACGACATGATCAACCTTTCCGCCAACCGCAAGCGGGCGCCGAACCCAGGCGACTTCGTGCTGCTCGACGACATCATCGCCAAGGAGCCGCAGGGCATCCTGGTGCGCAACGGTGATCCCGAATTCGCCCAGCTCACCCGCTGGGCGTTCTTCGCGATGGTCCAGGCCGAGGAATTCGGCCTGACCCGCGCCAATGTCGAGGAGGCACGCCGCACCACGCAGGATGCGAAGATCCGCCGCTTCCTCGGCCTCAGCGACAATGTCGGGCGCGGCTTCGGCTCGGCCGACAGTTTCGCCTACGAGATCGTCCGCCAGATCGGCAACTACGGCGAGATGTTCGAGCGCACGGCCGGCGAACAGGGCCTCGGCATGGCGCGCGGGCCGAACCGGCTGTGGACCGATGGCGGTCTGCACGTTTCCTGGCTGTGGCAGTGACAAGGATTGCCCCATGAGTCCCCTCGAAGCCCCGATCGCCGATCGCCGCAACAGCGACCTCGCCGCCGCGGTCGCCGAGGCGCGCGAGAAATACGCCGCTGCCCGCCCGAAATCCGCAGCACTGCACGACAAGGCGCGCGCGACGCTGCCCGGCGGCAACACCCGCAGCGTGCTGTTCTATGCGCCCTTCCCCACCGCGATGGCTGGCGGCGACGGCTGCTGGGTCACCGACATCGACGGGCACCGCTATCTCGACATGCTGGGCGAATACACCGCCGGCCTGTTCGGCCATTCCGAGAAGCGCATCGTCGATGCGGTCAAGGGCGCGCTCGATCGCGGCATCAACCTGGCCGCGGTCGGCGAGAACGAATCGAAGCTCGCCGCCCTGATGTGTGGCCGCTTCCCCTCGGTCGAGCTGGTCCGCTTCACCAACAGCGGCACCGAGGCGAACCTGATGGCGCTGGCGCTCGCCCGTGCGCACACCGGCAAGGGCACGGTGCTGTTCATGCGCGGCGGCTACCATGGCGGGGTGCTCTCGATCGGGCTCGATGGCCCGACCGCCGTCACCATGCCGGGCCCGTTCGCGCTGACCGACTACAACGACATCGAGGCGGCAGGAAAAGCGATCCGCGAGACCGCCGATCTGGCCGCGGTGATCCTTGAGCCGATGATGGGCGGCGGCGGCTGCATTCCGGCGACCCGCGAATTCCTGGCGGCGCTGCGCGAGGCGACGACCGCGGCCGGCGCGCTGCTGATCTTCGACGAGGTGATGACCAGCCGCATGAGTTTCGGCGGCATGCAGGCACGCCACGCCATCACGCCGGACGTCACCACCTTCGGCAAGTACATCGCCGGCGGCATGAGTTTCGGCGCCTTCGGCGGGCGGGCCGAGATCATGGCGGCGTTCGACGGCCACAAGCCCGGCTCGCTCACGCATTCCGGAACGTTCAACAACAACGTGCTGTCGATGGCCGCCGGCTGCGTCGCGATCGGCGAGATCTTCGATGCCGAGGCAGCCGAGGCGCTGTGGCAACGCGGCGAGCAGCTGCGCGCCGACCTCAACGCCGTGCTCGGCCGGGCACGCACGGTGATGCATTTCAGCGGGCTTGGCAGCATGATGCAGCCGCATTTCCGCGCCGCCCCGGTACTGCGCCCCTATAAGCCGGAACCGGCCGAGGACCAGCTGCGCGAGCTGTTCTATTTCGACATGCTGGCGGCCGGCATCTACATCGCGCGCCGCGGCATGGCGGCGCTGACGCTGCCGGCGGG
>JADYYZ010000497.1 GCA_020853405.1 Acetobacteraceae bacterium | reverse complement strand
GAAATGGTCGTGAACAAGGAAGTGCTGTAGCCCATGTACAACGTCATCCTGTGCCGCGGCATGCACGAAGCGGGGCGGTCGCTGCTCGAGGCACGCAGCGACATCCGGCTGCTCACGCTGGAACCCCCGGCCGAGCCACAGCTGGAAACCGCGATCGCCGATGCGCACGCGGTGTTCCTGTGGCTGGAGCCGATCACCGAGGCGCTGCTGAAGAAGGCGCCGAAGCTGAAGATGGTCAGCCGCTATGGCGTCGGCTACGACACGATCGACATCGCCGCCTGCACCCGCCGGGGCGTCGCGGTGGGAGTCGCGAACGGCTCGAACGACCTGTCGGTCGCCGAGCATGCGCTGATGCTGATGCTGGCGGTGGCGCGCAACACCGTGGTCTATGATGGGCGGGTGCGCGCCGGCGGCTGGCGCGGGCCGGGCGCGCCGGTCATGGGCGAACTGGCCGGGCGCAGCGTGCTGGTGGTGGGCTATGGGCGGATCGGCACGCGGGTGGCGAAACTGTGCGCTGCCTTCGGCATGCGGGTGATGGTGCACGACCCCAACTTCCCGACCCCCCGCATCGCCGCCGACGGGCACATCCCGGCCCCCGACCTCCGCGCAGCCCTGCGCGAGGCCGACGTGCTGACACTGCACTGCCCGCTGCTGGCTGAAACGCGCGGCATGATCAATGCCGAGACGATCGGCCTGATGAAGCAGGGCGGCTGGCTGATCAACACCGCCCGCGGCCCGATCGTCGACCAGAAGGCGCTATGCGACGCGCTGGTGTCCGGCCATCTGGCCGGCGCCGGCCTCGATGTCATCGACCAGGAACCGCCCGATCCGTCCGACCCGATCCTGAAGGCGCCCAACGTCACGCTGGCGCCGCACAACGCCGCCCAGCCGGTGGAGAGTCTTGCCAAGATGGCCCGTCGCGCCGCGCAGAACATTCTCGATGTGTTCGACGGCACGGCCGACCCCGGCTTCTTCGTCAATCCGGAAGTGTTCCGCCGCAACGGCTGAGCGCGACGCGGCAGCGGAAAGGGTCAGCCCATGCTGGTCGAAGGCGGCAGGGGTCGCGTCGGCATCGTCGGCACCGGCATGGTCGGCGCCTCGTTCGCCTATGCGCTGCTGCAATCGGGGCTGGCGAGCGAGATGGTGCTGGTCGATCGCGACCAGGCCCGCGCCGAGGGCGAGGCGATGGACCTCGCCCACGGCATGGCCTTTCTGCGGCCGATGCGCATCGCCGCCGGCGGGTTCGATGCGCTGGCCGGCTGCGCCGTGGTGGTGGTGTGCGCCGGCGCCAACCAGCGCCCCGGTGAGACACGGCTTGACCTGCTGGCGAAGAACCTCGCGGTGTTCGAGGACGTGGTGCCGAAGATCGTGGCCGCCGCGCCCGGCGCGATCATCGTCGTTGCCACCAACCCGGTGGATATCCTGACCGAGGTAGCGGCCGAGCTCGCGGGCCTGCCGGCAGGGCGCGTGCTCGGCTCCGGCACCACGCTCGATACCGCGCGGCTTCGCTACAATCTCGGCGACTGGTTCGAGGTCGATCCGCGTTCGGTGCACGCCTGGATCGTCGCCGAGCACGGTGACACCGCGGTGCCGGTGTGGAGCCGGGCAAATGTCGCGGGCATGCCCTTGCGCGACTTCGTCGGCCCCACCGGGCGGGAGTTCGACCAGGCGACAATGGATGCGATCTTCGCGCGCACGCGCGACGCCGCCTACGAGATCATCAGGCGCAAGAGCTCGACCTACTACGCGATCGGCATCGCGCTGCTGGCGGTGGTCGAGGCGGTGCTGCGAAACCAGCGCACGGTGCTCACGGTATGTTCGCCACTGGCCGGGCAATTCGGGGTTTCCGGCATGGCGCTCAGCCTGCCCACCATCGTCGGACGCGCCGGCGCCGAGGAGATCATCGCCATTCCGCTGGACGATGCCGAGCAGGGCGCGTTCCGCCGTTCGGCCGAGGCGCTGAAGCAGTGGCTTGCCGCGGTGCGTTAGCACCGGGCCTCGCCTCGTACCAGGTCCGGCGCGTGAACGGAGCCGGTCGTGCCACCGCCCACGCCGGCGGATCCGGCAGGCAGCAGCGTTGCGTGCGCGGTGCAAGGCGGCAGGCGGGCAGCGCGGGGGATTGGAACATTCCGCAAAGTCTGGGGCCTGCCCGCCAATTACTTGGTACCATTGGCACCCTAGAGTCGCGCGCGGATCAGAACTGCCGGCACGGCAGTCACGCTTTGCAGATCGGGTTCGTGATCGCCCGCCGGCGTTTCCGACCAAGGGCGGCAACGGAGGAATGGCCGCCATGGCACTTCCGGAAGCGGCACGCATCAACGGGGATCGTCTGTGGTCAACGATCGACCGCTCGGCCGGGATCGGCAAGGGACGGCCAGGCGGTCTTTCGCGTCTGGCGCTGACCGATTCCGACAAGGAGATGCGTGACCAGTTCGTTGCCTGGTGCAACGAAGCCGGCCTGGCCGTCTCGATCGGCAGGCTGGGCAGCATCTTCGGTCGCCGCGCCACATCTTGTTGCAGGTCAGGGCGCGAGGCGCTAGCAGTTGTATCTACCACAGGCTGCATTGATTCTGATGGCCTCCACCCAGTACGCAACGGCGGCCCGCAACACTGATGCAAATCAGGCACTTTGATCGATCGCGTTGCCTTCGTGCCGCCGGGTTCTTGTTATGTTCCCGATCGGGATGCGACAATAAACTCCGACTCCGCTGCGGCCCCTGACAGGAACCTCATCCCATGGACTCATCATCATCATCCATCGCAAGGGACGGAACGCGATCATCGGGCGCGCGCTTAACCAAAAGGCCCTCGCTTCGGCGCTACGGTTACGCGGCCTCGTCAGGGCATTTTGCCGGGTTGATGCACGGCGACTCCACGGCAATGCTCAAGAGCCTTCCAAGCGATGTTTTCAACGTCGCTGTGACTTCACCCCCTTATTATTGGGTGCGTGATTATGGCTTCGATGGGCAACTCGGGCATGAGAGTCTGTCCGCGAACATGTTCATGCCTGACAAAGCCTACGCATCATGAGGCGAATGGAGGCGAGGCGGAGGAAGGCGAGCGCGGTGCGGCTGAGGTTCTCCCAGTCCTTGGCGAGGCGGCGGCAG
>JADYYZ010000496.1 GCA_020853405.1 Acetobacteraceae bacterium | reverse complement strand
TGCATTCCCGCAGCCCGCCCGGGTCGGTCGCGCGAGGCGCGGCGCGAGCCGCGTCCCAGAGGAATGGTCGTCGAACCCGATAAGGGGGAACAGAACCCGGCTTACAGGCCGCCTGGCGCGTGCCTTGCCCGGTTGCCACGTCGCGGCCTCTGCGCCGGCCAGGCCCGAACTGCCACCGGCCGGAAGCCCCCATCCGGGAACAGCACCTTCGATCGCTGGTATCGGTTGGCGCGGTTATGCCTGCCGCGCCTTGCGAAGCTCGACGCCAAGCGTGGCGAGCTCACGCAGGTCGCCGACGCGCCGGCCCTGCCCGAAGATGCCGGGACCACTCTGCGCGAAGCCGGCGAGAAACGCCGCGCCGCCGAGGCCACCATGCGCCGCGCGGGCGAGGCGATCAGCCGGCTGCGCGTGGAACTCGACGCGCTGGTGCGCGAGGACAGTGTGCTGGCCGAACAGGATGCGATCGACGCGCTGGCAGAGCTGCGGGTGACGGCGATGAACGCCATTCGCGACCTGCCGAAGGTCCGTGAAGCGGTTGCAGCCTATCGGGCGAGGATCGAGGCCGCCGGCGCCGCGATCGACCCGGCATGGACACCGGAGAGCCTGTGCGAGTCCCTGCCCGCAGAACATTTGCGGCGGAAGGTCCAGCAGCAGATCAGCCAGCGCACGCAACTGGTGGCCAGGGCTGACTCGGCCCAGGAAGCGCTCAACCGGGCCGAACGGGACCGTGAAGCGGCAGCAAAGGATCTGGAATCGGCTCCGAAGACATGCGCTCCGGGGCCGCTGCGCCGTGCGCTGGAGGATGCCCGCGCATTGCGCCAGATCGACGCGCAGATCGACAGGGCGGACCGCGCCTGGCGCGATGCCCAACGCAAGACGGCGGCCGCCCTCGCGGCGCTGTCGCCCTCCCTCGGCGATGCCGCCGCGCTCGCCGCTTGCCGGGTACCTGCGCCCGGCACAACCGAAACGACAGGGCAGGCGCTGCTTGCCGCGCGCGAGCGCCGCGGCAAGGCGCAGGACGCGGTGAAGGGCATCGACGCGGCGATCGCCGGGCTGGAAGCCGAAATCGCCGCCACCACCGAGGGCTCGGCCATCCCGACCCGCGAGGCGATCGCGGCCGCGCGCGCCGAGCGCGATCGCGTCTGGCGCCTGGTCCGCCGGCAGCTGGAAGGCGGGCCGGCACCCGATGCGGCCGAACGCAGCCGGCATGGCGACCGCCCCCTTCCTGAGGCATTCGAGATCGTACGCGACCAGGCCGACCAGCTGGCCGACCGGCGCGCCGACGAGGCTAACCGCGTCGCCGAGTTCCTCGAACGCACGGCGCAGCTGAACGGGCAGCGCGGCAGACTGGCCGAGGCCACGCATTTGCTGGCCGACGCGACGGGAGCGGCCGAGGCAGCCGAGCAGGCGTGGGGGGCGCTCTGGGCGCCGGCCGCCATCGCCAACCCGTTGGACCCCCCAGCGATGGCCGAGTGGCAACGGCAGCGAAGCGCGGTGCTCGCGCTCGCCGAGGCCGAGGACAACGCGCTGGGCAAGCACGCCGAGCTGATAGGCAGACGCGATCAGTGCCGCGCGTCGCTCGCGCCGCTGCTGCAGAAGCCGCCGCCCGAAGTCGCGTTGTCGCCGCTGATCGAGTACGCGGAGACCGTGCTGGAACGCCGGCAGGAAGCGGCCGCTGCGCACAGCGAGCGCGCCCGGAAACTCGACATGCAGGATGCCAGCCTCACGCAGGCGCGACGCGAGGCCGACGAGGCGGCTGGAAAAATCGCCGGATCGGACACGGCCTGGATGGCGGCCATCGCCCCGCTCGGCTTCTCCGAGACCGCACCGCTCGATGCCGTGGAGGCAAGGCTCGCAGCCTGGAGCACGGTCGCCGAGGCCGCAACTGCATGGCGAGGGGACACGGAGCGCGCCGCCGGCATGGAAGCAGTGGTCAACGATTTCAGCCGGCGAACCGAAGCGCTGGTTGCGCGGCTTGGCGAACCTGCCTTGACCGAGCCGGCCGACCAGCGCGTGGCACAGCTGGCACGACGCCTCTATGCCGCGCGCACGGCGGCGGCAAAGGCGGAATCGCTGCAAGAACAGATCAGGACAGCCGAGGATGCGCAGCGCGAAGGAAGGCAGGCGTTCGACAATGCCGATACGACGCTCTCGGCACTGCGCAGCATGGCGGGCGCTGCCGACGACGAGGCGCTGGCACAGGCCATCGAACGCACGAAGCAGCGCGTCGCGCTGCTGCATCAGATCGGCGAACTCGAAACGGAACTGCGCGACCAGGGCGACGGGAAGGACGAGGCAGCATTGCGGGCCGAGGCCGCGGGGCTCGACCCCGATGCCGCGATCGCACGGCTCAAGGAGATCGAAACCGATCAGAATGATCTCGGCGACCAGCGCGAGAAGCTCGTGGCGGCCCGCACCGAAGTCGCGGCCACGCTGGACAAGATGAAGGACGGCCGCAACGCCGCCGAGCTTGCGCAGCAGGCCGAGAACGCCCTGGCGGATGCGCGCAGCGCCGCCGAACGCTTCGCGCGCGTGCACATGGCGCGCACGCTGCTGCGCGCCGCGGCAGAGCGCTTCCGCAGAAACACGCAGGCCCCCCTGCTGCACGCCGCCGGCGCACATTTCTCGGTGCTGACCGGTGGCCGCTACACCCGCCTTGACATCGACGAGGATGACGGCGGCAAGGCGTTCCTGCTGGCCCGCCGCGGCGACAGCCGCGACTGCCGCATCAAGACCCTGAGCGACGGCACACGCGACCAGCTGTTCCTGGCACTGCGGGTCGCCGCGATCGAGCTGCATGCGGCAATGGCCGAGCCGCTGCCACTCATCATCGACGACGTACTGGTGCAGTTCGACGATGAACGCGCCGCCCGCGCGCTGGCGCTGCTGAACCAGCTGGGACGCACGACACAGGTGATCCTGTTCACCCATCACCGTCACATCGCCGACCTCGCCCGGCACCAGCCGGGCGCGCATGTCCAGGAACTCGCCGAACCGGTGGCCGCCGCGGCGGCGGTGGCGGCGCGCCTGGCCTGAGCGGGTGCTGCACCGGCCGGTGCCGAGGCGGGGTCATGCCGCTGGGCTCCGGGTGCCGCTGGAACGCGCCAGACCGGCCGCTTGACCACACCGTGGAGAGAACAAATCATGAATATTTGCCCGCGCTCGCCGCAGCATTGAAGCAATCCTTAACAACCCCCGGTATCACCCGCCGGCGCCGCTGCAAGCACCGCAGAAGCCAAGAAATTCGGCCGCTTTGTGCTTGCTTAACCGTGGACACCCAAATTTTCCCATGGTATCCCATACCGTCCCATGAAGCGGGGTGGGGCGGCGCATTCGACGGCAGGAGGCGGGCGTGCGCCCGAGCAGCGTTCTGGTCAGCATTCCGGCATGAGCCATTTCCTGGGCACGCACCGGGTCCGGCTCGACCGCAAGGGACGGCTCAGCGTGCCGGCGCCGTTCCGCGCCGCGCTGGCGCGGCTGGAACCCGCCGAGCTGGTGCTGCGCCCATCGCACCGCGCCGCCTGCATCGAAGGCTGGCCGCGGCCGATGCTGGATGCGGCGCAGGCGGCGGTCGGCCGGCTCGACCTGTTCAGCGAAGCGGCCGACGACATCGCCGCCGTTCTGTACGCCGATGCACTCGCCGCCGCCCCCGATGCCGAGGGCCGCATCGTGCTGCCCGAGGATCTGATCCAGCACGCGAACCTCGTGCGCGATTCCGACGCGGCGTTCCTCGGCCTCGGCCAGACCTTCCATATCTGGCTGCCCGAGGCGGGGCGCGCCTGGCTCGCCGGCGCCCGCGAGCGCGCCCGCGCGCAGAGCCTGACGGTGCCGCGCGGATGAGCGCCGCTGCCGCCCCTCCCGGCCATGTGCCGGTGATGCTGGCCGAGATGCTGGCCCATCTGGCGCCGCGCGACGGTGGCCGCTATGCCGACGCGACCTTCGGCGGGGGTGCCTATACGCAGGCGATCCTCGATGCGGCGCGCTGCACGATTTTCGCGATCGACCGCGACCCCGATGCAATCCTGCGTGGCGCGGCGATGGCGCGTGCCTATGCCGATCGCCTGCAGCTGATCGAGGGGCGTTTCGGCGCGCTTTGCGAAATCATGAACGCGCGCGGCATTTCCACTCTTGACGGACTCGTCTTCGATTTCGGTGTTTCCAGCTTCCAGCTTGACCAGGCTGAACGCGGGTTCAGCTTCAGGGCCGAAGGGCCGCTCGACATGCGCATGGAGCGCGATGGTCTTTCCGCCGCCGACCTGGTGGCGACGCTTTCGGAAGCCGAACTTGCCGCCATCCTGCGCGACTTCGGCGAGGAGCGGCATGCGGTGCGGGTTGCCCGCGCGATCGTCGCGGCACGGGCCGAGGCAGCGATCACCACCACCACCCGGCTTGCCGCGATCGTCCGCCGCGCCGTGCCGAAATCGGCCGACGGCATCGACCCCGCCACCCGCAGCTTCCAGGCGCTGCGCATTGCGGTGAACCGCGAACTCTCCGAGATCGAGGCCGGCCTGTCGGCGGCAATCGCGCTGCTGGCGCCGGGCGGGCGGATCGTCGCCGTCGCCTTCCATTCGCTGGAGGATCGGATCGTGAAACGCACGTTTGCCGCGGCCTCCGGGCGGGCGGCCCGGCCAGGCCGGCACGATCCCGCTTCGCTGCTGGCACCGCCTTGCCCGCACCTCAGGCTGCTGACGAAGCGGCCGCTTTCGCCCACCGACGCCGAATGCCGGGCCAACCCGCGGGCGCGCAGTGCCAGGCTGCGCGCCGCCGAACGGCTGCCCGAGGATCACAACCGGCCCGACACCAGGGCCGATCAGAGGGAGGCCGCCTGATGCGCGCCTCGACGCTGCTGCTGGCCGGGCTGGTCGCGGGCGCCGGCCTGTTCACCTACCAGGTCAAGCACCGGGTCAGCCTGCTCGACCAGGACCTCGCCCGCGCCGGCAGGGAGCTGGTGGCCGAACAGGAACGGCTGCACGTGCTGGACGCCGAATGGAGCCTGCTGAACGAACCGGAGCGGCTGCGGCGGCTGGCCGAGCAGTATCTGCAGCTCAGCCCGATGCAGCCGCGCCAGTTCGCCGACCTTGCCGACGCCGTGCGCCGCCTGCCGCCGGCCCCTGCCGCATCCCCCGAGCCGAGCGTGCCGGCAACCGCGCCGACCGCTGCTGCGCCGGCTCCCGCCGCCGAGCCGCCGCCCGGCCCGGCCGAGCCGGCGCCCGCCGCGACCGCGCCGGCCGCCGCCTCGGTACAGGCCGCTGCCACCCCGCGGCCGGCGCCGCGCGCGGCACCCAGCCCGCCGCCGAGCGTGACCAGCGCCGTGCGTCCCGCCGCCGCCGGCATCCAGCAGGAATCGCTTGCGCCACCGCCGGGCACGCGCAGCTCGCCCGCGCCGCGCACCGCCCCGGCCCAGCCTTCTTCCATACAGCATGCGCCCATCCAGTCCGGCCCGGCTCGGGCCGCGCCGACCCAGATGGCGCCCACGCAGCCGCCAGCGAGCCCGGCCCGCGCCGCGACCTCGCCCCCGGCTGCCACCGTTCGCCCGGTCGGCTCGGCGCTGGGCAGTTCGGCGCCCTCATTGCCGCCGCCGACCCCGTGGCGGCCGGCCGGCCAGTGAGCAGGGAGCCAGGACACAACCGGTGACCAGCGCGCCCGACCCCTCGCGGCTCGTCGCCCCGGCCCCGGAAACACCGGTCGCGCCGGTGCTGCTCGACCGGCGGCTGCCGGTGCCGGTGCCCGGCGCCCGCACCGACAGCGCCCGCCGCGCCGCGCTGGAACAGGCCCGCGCCCGGCTGTCGGTGGCGATCGGCCTGTTCGGCCTGCTGTTCACCGCGCTCGGCCTGCGGCTGGCCGATGTCACGGTGATCGGGCCGGCCGAGACGCGCCGGTCGGCCGCGATCATTGCCGGCCCCGCCGCGGCCGCCACCACCGCCACCGGCCAGGTGCGCGAACCCCGCGCCGAACGCGCCGACATCACCGACCGCAACGGCGTGCTGCTGGCGACCTCGCTGCCCACCGCCGGCCTCTATGCCAACCCGCGCGAGATCACCTATCCCGACCAGGTCGCGCGCCGGCTGGTCGAACTCTTCCCCGAGATGGACCAAAGTGCGCTGACCGAGCGGCTGACCGGCGAGCGCCAGTTCGTCTGGCTCCGCCGCCAGCTCTCGCCGCGCGAGCAGGACAGGGTGAACCGGCTGGGGCTGGAGGGCATCTATTTCCAGCGCACCGAACGGCGGGTCTATCCGCAGGGGCGCACCGCCGTGCACGTGCTTGGCGGCACCGATGTCGACGGCCATGGCATCGCCGGCGTCGAGCGGTTCTTCGACCAGCGCCTGCGCGAGTCGCCCGAGGAGTCGCTGCGGCTGACCATCGATGTCCGCGTGCAGGCGATCCTGCGCGATACCGTGCTGGCGGCGATGACGCGGTTCAACGCGATCGGCGCCGGCGGCATCGTGCTCGATGTGCGCAACGGCGAGGTGCTGGGCATGGTCAGCCTGCCCGACTTCGAGCCGGCCGAGATCGGGCGCGCCACCGAGGCCCAGCGCTTCAGCCACACCACGGTCTGGGTCTACGAACCCGGCAGCACGATGAAACTGATCACCGCGGCGATGGCGCTCGATACCAACACCACGGCGATCTGGGGCGGCTACGACGCCTCGCGGCCGGTGACCGTCGGCCGCTTCTCGATCAGCGACTTCAAGGGCAAGCATCGCTGGCTGTCGGTGCCGGAGATCATCGCCTACTCCTCGAACATCGGGGCCGCGCGGATGGCGCTCGACGTGGGGCCGCGCGCGCATCGCGCCTTCATCGAGCGCATGGGGCTGACCGCGCGGGTGCCGATCGAACTGCCGGAATCGGCGCACCCGCTGGTCGCGAGCCCCCGCGACTGGAAGGACCTCACGACGCTGACCGTCGGCTTCGGCCACGGTATCGCGGTGACGCCGCTGCACATGATCTCGGCGATCTCGGCGCTCGCCAATGGCGGCATCTATTACCGCCCGACGCTGCTTGCGCGCGAGGACGAGGCGACCACGGCGCGTGGCGTGCGGGTGATCCGCCCGGAAACCTCCGACACCATGCGCCGGCTGATGCGGCTGGTGGTCACCGACGGCTCGGGCAAGGGCGCCGAGGTGCAGGGCTATTTCGTCGGCGGCAAGACCGGCACCGCGCTGAAGCGGCGCGCGCACGGGCGCGGCACCGACGAGAACCGGCGCGTCTCGACCTTCATCGGTGCCTTCCCGATGCAAAGCCCCCGCTATGCCGTGCTGCTGACGCTCGACGAGCCGAAGCCCTCGCGCGAGACCTATGGCTATGCCACTGCCGGCTGGGTTGCCGCCCCCGCCGCCGGCGAGCTGATCGGGCGGATCGGGCCACTGCTCGGCGTGGTGCCGACCGAAGCGTCCGAGGCGGTGCGCCAGGCGATCTCGATCCCGCTGCAGCCGGGCCGCCCGGCCGGCGCGCGGGCGCCGGTGCGGCCGGCGGCCGCGGCCACCGGCACCCCCGCCCCGGCCACCGCCCCCACCCCCCAGCAGACCCGCCCCGGCCCGCCTGCCGTCCCGCCGGGGAGTGCAGTGCCCCGCCGTGCTGCTTTCTGACATGCTGGCCGGCATCATCCCCGCCCAGCTCGCGCTCGACCCGGAGATCCTGGGACTGTCCGCCGATAGCAGGATGGTCGGCCCCGGCTACCTGTTCGCCGCCCTGCCCGGCACCCACCATGACGGCCGCGCCTATATCGCCGATGCGGTCGCACGTGGGGCGGCGGCGGTGCTGGCACCGGTTGGCACTGCCTGGCCCGAGGGCGTCACACCGCGGCCGCTGCTGCTCGACCCCGAACCGCGTCGCGCGCTGGCGCTGCTCGCCGCCCGCTTCCATGCCCGCCAGCCCGCCCACGTCGCTGCCGTGACGGGAACCAACGGCAAGACCAGTACGGTCGATTTCCTGCGCCAGATCATGGCGCACGCGGGGCGCCGGGCGGCCTCGATCGGCACGCTCGGCGTGATCGGGCCCGACGGCAGGATGGGAGAAAGCCTGACCACGCCGGACCCGGTGGTGCTGCACGCGACATTGGCCGAGCTCGCCCGCGATGGCATCGACAGCCTGGCGATCGAGGCATCGAGCCACGGCCTCGACCAGTTCCGCCTCGATGGCGTCAGGATCGGCGTCGGCGGCTTCACCAACCTCACGCGCGATCACCTCGACTATCACCGGACGATCGCAGCCTATCGGGCAGCGAAACTGCGGCTGTTCGACCAGCTGCTGGAGGAGGGCGCGGCCGCGGTCATGCACGCGGCACTCGACCCGGAGACCGTATCCGCACTGGCAGCGATCGCGCTGCGGCGGCGGCTGCGCCTTTCGCGGGCGGGCGAAGGCGGCGATCTGGCGGTGCTCCGTGCCCACACCCCGTGCCCCGATGGCCAGCGTCTGCTGCTGGTGCTGGATGGCGTCGCGGCCGAGTTCCGGCTGCCGCTCGCCGGGAAATTCCAGGCCGACAATTTCATGGTCGCTGCCGCGATGGCGGTTCTTTCCGGCGTGCCGGCACCGCGGGTGCTGGAAGCGGCCGCAAGCCTTCGCCCGGTGCGCGGGCGGATGGAACTCGCCGCAAGGCTCGCCAACGGTGCCGCTGTCTATGTCGATTACGCGCACACCCCCGACGCGCTGGCCCGGCTGATCGCCTCGCTTCGCCCGCACGCCGGCAACGGCGGCCGGCTGATCCTGGTGTTCGGCGCCGGCGGCGACCGCGACCCCGGCAAGCGGCCGCTGATGGGAAGCGCGGCCCTGGCCGCCGATATCGTGATCGTGACCGACGACAACCCGCGGAGCGAGGACCCCGCCCTGATCCGCGCGGCGGTGCTGGCAGGCTGCCCGGACGCGCTCGACGGTGGCGACCGCCGGGGCGCGATCCTGCGCGCGCTCGAGCTGGCCCGGCCCGGTGACGTGATCGCGCTGGCCGGCAAGGGCCACGAGCAGGGCCAGGAGATCGCCGGCGCCATCCTTCCCTTCGATGACGTCGGCGTGGTGCGCGAACTGGCCGGAGGTCCCTGCCGATGAACGCCGCCCACCCGCCCGCGCTCTGGACCGCTTCCGAGATCCTGGCCGCGACCGGGGGCCAGGGCCCTGCCGATTTCACGGCCGACGGCATCGCCTTCGACAGCCGCGCGCTGGCGCCGGGCGACCTGTTCTTCGCGCTGCCGGGAGAGGGTCGCGACGGCCATGATTTCGTCGCCCAGGCGCTGGCACGGGGGGCCGCCGCCGCGGTGGTCCAGCGCCAGCCCGCCGATGTGGCGGCAAGCGCGCCGCTGGTCTGGGTCGAGGATACCGCCGCCGCGCTGGCACGGCTTGCCGCCGCCGCGCGGGCGCGCTTCACCGGCAGCGTGTTCGCGATCACCGGCAGCGTCGGCAAGACCACCACCAAGGAGGCGCTGCGCCACGCGCTGGAAGCCTATGGCCCGGTGCATGCCAGTCCGAAGAGTTTCAACAACGCCATCGGCGTGCCGGTGACGCTGGCCGGCGCGCCGCGTGGGTCGAGGTTCCTGGTTGCCGAGATCGGCATGAACCAGCCGGGCGAGATCGCGCCGCTGTCGCGGCTGGTCCGCCCGCACGCGGCGATCGTCACCGCGGTCGAGCCGGTGCATATCGGCCATCTCGGCACGCTGGGGCGGATCGCCGCCGAGAAGGCCGAGCTGTTCGCCGGCCTCGCCGATGGCGGTACCGCGATCGTGCCCGCCGACAGCGCCCATGTCGGGCTGCTGATGCGCCGGGCCGAGGATGCCGGGGCCGATCGCATCCTGACCTTCGGCGAACGCCCCTCGCACGCGCAGCTGGTGCTGTTCCGGGGCGACGCCGAGGGCGCCGACATCGAGGTCGACCTGCTGGCTCGGCGGCTGCGCCTCAGGCTCGGCGCACCCGGCCGGCACATCGCGTTGAACGTCACCGCGATGTTCGCTGCCCTTGCCGCGGCCGGACTCGATCCGGCGCCGGCAGCGGCGCGGATGGAGAGTTTCCGCGCCGTCGGCGGCCGCGGCGCGCAGCGCACGATCGCCACCGGCAGCGGCCAGGCGCTGCTGCTCGACGAAAGCTACAACGCCTCGGTGCCCAGCGTGCGGGCAGCACTTGCGGTGCTCTCGGTGCTGCCAGCGAAGCGCCGCATCGCGGTGCTGGGCGACATGCTGGAGCTGGGCGACCACGGCCCTTCCATGCACGAGGAACTGGCCGACGCCGCCGCCGAAGCCGCCGACCTCGTGTTCACCTGCGGGAGGCTGATGCAGCTGCTGCACCGTGCGCTGCCCGAGGCGAAGCGCGGTGCGCACGCGGCGACGTCGGAATCGCTGGCGCCGCTGGTCAAGGCGGCCCTGCGCGATGGCGATGCGGTGATGGTCAAGGGCAGCCTCGGCATGCGCATGGCCGCGGTCGTGCGCGCGCTGGTCGGCGAAGGCAGGAGCGGCTGATGCTGTTCGTGCTGTTCGCGCCGCTGGCCGACGATTTCATCCTGTTCAACCTGTTCCGCTACCTGACGTTCCGGTCGGGGGCGGCGGTGGTGACGGCGCTCCTGGTCGCGTTCCTGGCCGGGCCGCCGATGATCCGCTGGCTGCGCAGCCTGCAGAACGGCGGCCAGCCGATCCGCGACGACGGCCCCGAACGCCACCTGATCGAGAAGAAGGGCACGCCCACCATGGGCGGCATGCTGATCCTGCTCGCGGTGGTTGCCGCGACCCTGCTGTGGGCGGATCTGCGCAACGGCTATGTCTGGGCGGTGCTGGTGGTGACGATCGGGTTCGGCCTGATCGGCTTCGCCGACGATTACCTGAAGGTCTCCCGGCGCAACCCGAGGGGCCTCAACGGCCGGATCAAGCTGCTGGGCCAGGCGCTGATCGGGCTTGCCGGCACCGTCTGGATCACCCAGCTCACGCGCGCGCCGCTGGACACCGCGCTCGCGGTGCCGGTGTTCAAGGACCTGCTGGTGCCGCTGGGCGCTGCCTTCTTCCTGTTCGCGCCGCTGGTGATGATGGGGGCGTCGAACGCGGTGAACCTGACCGATGGCCTCGATGGGCTGGCGATCGTGCCGGTGATGATCGCCGCGGCGTCGTTCGCGCTGATCGCCTATCTGGTCGGCAACCGCGTGTTCTCCGACTATCTGCAGATCCACTTCATTCCGCGCGCCGGCGAGCTCGCGATCTTCTGCACCGCCCTGGTCGGCGCGGGCATGGGCTTTCTTTGGTACAATGCGCCGCCCGCCTCGGTGTTCATGGGCGATACCGGCAGCCTCGCGCTCGGCGGCGCACTCGGCGCGGTGGCGGTGGCGACCAAGCACGAGATCGTGCTGGCGATCATCGGCGGCCTGTTCGTGGTGGAGACGGTTTCCGTCATCGTGCAGGTGGCGAGTTTCAAACTGACCGGCCGGCGGGTCTTCCTGATGGCGCCGCTGCACCATCATTTCGAGAAGAAGGGCTGGGCCGAACCGACCATCGTCATCCGCTTCTGGATCATCTCGGTGGTCCTGGCGCTGGCGGGGCTTTCGACCCTGAAACTGCGCTGATGGCAGGTTTCGCGCCCCTTGCCGGAGAACGGGTCGCGGTGGTCGGGCTTGGCCGTGCCGGCCTGCCTGCGGCCCGGGCACTGCGCCGCTACGGCGCCGCGGTGCGCGCCTGGGATGATTCGCCTGCCGCGCGCCGCGACGCCGAGGCCGCCGGCATCACGCTCGATCCCCTCGCCTCGCTCGATGGGCTCGATGCGTTGCTGCTCTCGCCCGGCATCGCGCACCGCCTGCCGGCGCCGCACCCGATCGCCGCACGGGCGGTCGAGGCAGGGGTGCCGATCCTGTGCGATGTCGAATTCCTGTTCCGTGTGGTGCGCGCGGCACACTCCGGCGCACGCTTCGTCGGCATCACCGGCACCAACGGAAAAAGCACGACGACTTCGCTGCTTGCACACCTTCTTTCGCACGCCGGGACAGAAGTCGCGGCGGGCGGGAATCTTGGGCCGGCGGCGCTCGACCTCAATATCTTGGGGTCGGAAGGCGTCTATACCCTCGAAATGTCGAGTTACATGTTGGAGCGACTCGCCACGGTGCGATTCGATGCGGCGGCGATGCTGAACCTTTCCGCCGACCACCTCGACCGCCATGGCGACATGGCCGGCTACGTGGCTGCGAAGCGCCGGATCTTCGACCGGCAGGACGCCGGCTGCGTGGCCGTGCTCGGCCAGGATGACGCATTCACCCGCGACAGCGCTGGTGGCATCGCCGCCAGGGTGGTGCCGATCAGCGCAACCCGCGCCTGCCCCGGCGGCGTCTGGGCGGAAGGGAGCGTGCTGCGCGACGATGCCGGCCCGGTCCTCGACCTCGGCCTGGCGCCCGCGCTGCCCGGCGCCCACAATGCCGAGAACGCCGCCGCCGCAACAGCACTGGCGCTGGCGATGGGTGCCGATCGTGGCGCGATCGCGGCGGCGCTGAAGACCTATCCCGGATTGCCGCACCGCCAGGAGCGCGTGCGCGCCAAGGATGGCGTGCTCTACGTGAACGACAGCAAGGCGACCAACGCCGACAGTGCCGCGCGGGCGCTCGCCTGCTACCGGGGCATCCACTGGATCGCCGGCGGCATCGGCAAGGCCGGCGGCATCGAGGCGCTGGCCCCCTTCTTCGATCGCATCGTCCACGCCTGGCTGATCGGCCGCGACGCGGGCACATTTGCCGAAACGCTTGCCGCGCACGACGTGGCCCATACGCGATGCGACGAGCTCGGAACCGCCGTCGCCCG
>JADYYZ010000495.1 GCA_020853405.1 Acetobacteraceae bacterium | reverse complement strand
TTCAAGGATACCTCGCTGGTGCTGATCATCGGCATCTTCGACCTCCTGACCGCGGGCAAGACCGCGATCGTCGAACCTGCCTGGCAGGGCTTCGGCGTCGAGGTCTATATCGCGGTCGGCGTCGTCTATTTCATCTTCTGCTTCGCGATGAGCCAGTACAGCCAGAACCTCGAAGCCGAGTTCAACAAGCACGTGCGCCGCTGAGGCGACCGAGAGGAAGACCGTGATGCAGCAGGTTGCCGAAGCCTCCCGTTCCGCGCTGGATTCCGCGGCCCGCGTCGATGCCAAGCCGATGATCGCGATGGAGAAGGTCAACAAATGGTTCGGCGCGCTGCACGTGCTGCGCGACGTCACCATCCAGGTCGCCCCCGGCGAGCGCGTGGTGGTGTGCGGGCCGTCCGGGTCGGGCAAGTCGACCATGATCCGCTGCATCAACCGCCTGGAGGCGCACCAGGAGGGCAAGATCATCGTCGACGGCATCGAGCTCACCGACGACCTGCGCAACCTCGATGCCATCCGCCGCGAGGTCGGCATGGTGTTCCAGAGCTTCAACCTGTTCCCGCACCTCTCGATCCTCGACAACTGCACGCTGGCGCCGATCTGGGTGCGCAAGATGCCGAAGAAGGAGGCCGAGGACCTGGCGATGGAATACCTGACCCGGGTGCGCATCCCGGAACAGGCGAAGAAGTACCCGATGCAGCTCTCCGGCGGCCAGCAGCAGCGCGTGGCGATCGCGCGCGCGCTCTGCATGAAGCCCAAGGTGATGCTGTTCGACGAACCGACCAGCGCGCTCGACCCCGAGATGATCAAGGAGGTGCTGGACGTGATGGTCGAGCTCGCCCAGACCGGCATGACCATGATCGTGGTCACCCACGAGATGGGCTTCGCGCGTACCGTCGCCGACCGCGTGGTGTTCATGGACCGCGGCGAGATCGTCGAGCAGGGGGCGCCCGAATCGCTGTTCAACAACCCCCAGACCGACCGGCTGAAACTGTTCCTGTCGCAGATTCTCGGCCACTGAAGCGGCAGGGGCGCGGCCAGGCGGGTGTGAGGGCGCGCAGCTGAGGAGGAGGCGCAGGTGCTGACCTATCTGTTCCGCCGTACCGTGCTGGCGATCCTGGTCAGCGTCACCGTGCTGACCTTCGCATTCGCGCTGACCCGGCTTTCCGGCGACCTCGCGATCTCGATCGCCGGCCCGCAGGCGACCCAGCTCGACATCGAGATCATCCGCAAGGCGTACGGCCTCGACCGCCCGGTGATCCAGCAGTTCTTCGACTGGGTGGTGCGCGCCGCCCAGGGCGACTTCGGCCAGAGCTATTTCTTCCGCGAGAGCGTCGCGTCGCTGATCGGCGATCGCATGCCGATCACGCTGACGCTGGGGCTGGTCGGGCTTGCGATCGCGCTCGTGGTGGGGCTGCCGCTCGGCGTGCTGGCGGCGATGCACGAGAACACCGTGACCGACCGCGCGATCGGCCTGGTGGCGCTGATCGGCCAGGCGATGCCCAGTTTCTGGCTCGGCCTGATCATGATGCTGGTGTTCGGCCTGAAGCTGGCGTGGCTGCCGATCAGCGGCACCGGCGGCTGGGAGTACTACGTGATGCCCGGCATCGTGCTGAGCTTCTCGGCGATCCCGGCGCTGACGCGGCTCACGCGCGCGGGCATGATTGACGCGCTGGCGTCGGACTATATCCGCACCGCCCGCGCCAAGGGCCTGTCGCGCGCGAGCATCGTGCTGAAGCATGCGGCGCGCAACGCGGCGATGCCGGTGGTTTCGATCGCCGCCGTGCAGTTCGGGTTCATGCTGGGCGGGTCGGTGGTGATCGAGACCGTGTTCGCCCTGCACGGGGTCGGCTATCTCGCCTGGGAGAGCATCTCGAAGAACGATTTCCCGACCGTGCAGGCGGTGGTGCTGCTGCTGGCCGTGATCTATGTGCTGCTGACGCTGGTGGCTGATCTTGCCAACGCGGCACTCGACCCGCGGCTCCGCGCGCAATGATCCGGCTCAGCCAGGCGGGGCTGGTGATCGGCGCCCTGATCGTCGGCACGACGCTGCTCGCCGCCCTGTTCGGCCCGCACCTGGTGCCGGGCGATCCGTTCGCGCAGGACCTTTCGCGCCGCCTGGTGCCGCCGTTCTGGATGGAGGGCGCGCGGGCCGGGCACTTCCTGGGCACCGACCAGCTGGGCCGCGACTATCTGGCGCGCCTCGTCTATGGCGCGCGCATCTCGCTTGGCATCGGTGTTGCCACCGTCATCACCTCCGGCCTGATCGGCATCACGCTCGGCGTACTGGGCGGCTTCCATGGCGGCAAGACCGATGACCTGGTGCTGTTCGCCATCACCACCCGGCTGGCCATCCCGCTGATCCTGGTGGCGCTCGCCGTGGTCTCGCTGATCGGCTCCAGCCTGATGGTGGTGATCGCGACCCTCGGGCTCTTGCTGTGGGACCGCTTCGCGGTGGTGGCGCGCACCGCCACCATGCAGGTGCGCAACCTGGAATACGTGGCGGCGGCGTGGGCGGCCGGCTGTTCGCGCGGCTGGATCCTGACGCGCGAGGTGCTGCCCAACATCCTCTCCCCGCTCGCCGTCGTCGCCACGCTGGAGATGGCGCTGGCGATCCTGCTGGAGGCCGCCCTCTCGTTCCTCGGCCTCGGCGTGCCGCCGCCGCTGCCGAGCTGGGGCCTGATGATCGCGGAAGCGCGCGACTACATGTTCTTCCAGCCCTGGGTGATCATGGTGCCCGGCATCGCGCTGTTCGTGCTGGTGATGGGGATCAACCTGCTGGGCGACGGCCTGCGCGACCTGCTGGGCGTGCAACGCACATGACCGATGCCCCGTTGCTGAAGGTGCGCGAGCTCCGCATCACTTTCGGCGGCCTCGGCGCGGTGCGCGGCAGCGATGTCGAGATCATGCGCGGCGAGACGCACTGCCTGGTCGGGGAAAGCGGCTGCGGCAAGTCGGTCACCGCGCTGGCGGTGATGGGACTGCTGCCGCGCAACGCGAAATGCACTTCCGACGAGCTCTCGTTTGATGGGCAGGATCTGCGCGGCATGCGCGAACGCGAACTTTCGGCGCTGCGTGGCGACCGGATCGCGATGATCTTCCAGGAGCCGATGACCTCGCTCAACCCCGCCTACACGGTCGGCAGCCAGATGGCCGAGGTCTACACGCGCCATCGCGGGGGTGCGCGCAGGGCGGCGCTGGAACGGGCCGAAGCGCTGCTCGCCAAGGTGCGCATCACCTCGCCCGGCATGCGGCTCGGCCAGTATCCGCACCAGCTTTCGGGCGGGCTTCGCCAGCGGGTGATGATCGCGATGGCGCTGATGTGCGATCCCGAGCTGCTGGTCGCCGACGAACCGACGACCGCGCTCGATGTCACGGTGCAGGCGCAGATCCTCAGCCTGATCGCCGAGCTGCAGGCCGAGCTGAAACTGTCGGTGCTGCTGATCACGCACGATCTCGGCATCGTCGCCCGCGTCGGGCACCGGGTGTCGGTGATGTATGCCGGCCGGGTGGTGGAATCCGCCTCGGCCGAAAGCCTGTTCGCGCGGCCGATGCATCCCTATACGCGCGGGCTGCTGTCCTGCATCCCGGTGCCGGGCAAGGTGGTGCGCGGCCAGCCCCTGGGCGCGATCCCGGGCGTCGTGCCGCGGGTCGGCCCCGACTTCGTCGGCTGCGCCTTCCGCGACCGCTGCCAGTATGCGATCGCCGACTGCGCGCGCGTGGTGCCGGCCCAGGATGCCGGCCCGGACCACCATTACGCCTGCCGCCTGGCGCCCGACTGGACCGCGAGCGAGGCGGCATGAGCGCGCCCGCGATCGCGGTTCGTGACCTGCACCGCACCTTCCGCGTGAAGCAGGGGCTGTTCGGCGCGCCGCGCGAGGTGGTGGCGGTCGATGGCGTCGATTTCTCGGTGCCGGTCGGCGGCACGCTTGGCGTGGTCGGCGAATCGGGCTGCGGCAAGTCCACACTCGCGCGCGTGATTCTTGGCATCCTGCCGCCCACCAGCGGCCAGGTGCTGATCGACGGCGAGGCGATCCACGACCTCGATCGCCGGGCACGGGCGAGGAAGATCCAGCCGGTGTTCCAGGACCCCTATTCGTCGCTGAACCCGCGCCGACGGGTGCGCGACATCGTCGCCGTGCCGCTGCTGGCGCAGGGCGACGTGGCCGAGCGCGAGATCAGGACCCGCGTCGACGAGATGCTGGCGCGCGTCGGGCTCGATCCGGCGATGGGCGAGCGCCTGCCCGCGCAGCTCTCGGGCGGCCAGCGCCAGCGGGTGGCGATCGCGCGCGCGCTGGTGCTGCGGCCGCGCATCGTGATCTGCGACGAGCCGACCAGCGCGCTCGACGTATCGGTGCAGGCGCAGATTCTCAACCTGCTGGCCGAGCTCCGCCGCGACCTCGGCCTCACCTACCTGTTCATCAGCCACAACCTGGCGGTGGTCGAGCACATCGCGAGCGAGGTGGCGGTGATGTATCTGGGCCGCATCGTCGAACAGCGCGAGACCGAGGCGCTGTTCGCGCGCCCCGTGCACCCCTATACCCAGGTGCTGCTGGCCAGCGTGCTGACGCCGGAACCGGGCCTCGGCATTCCCGAGACCGGGCTGGGCGATGCGATGCCCGACCCCTCGAACATCCCCGCGGGCTGCCGCTTCCATCCGCGCTGCCCGAAGGTGATGGAGCGTTGCCGGATCGAGGCGCCGCCGCTCACGCGCGACGCGACCGGCCAGGTGGAGTGTTTCCTGGCCGGCTGAACACGTCGCGCTTCGGCGCGAGCGGGAATCCTGGCGCGTGATCGCTTCAGATTGAAGCGATCACGCGCTGCGAGCCTTCGTTTGGGTGCGTGATTCACGTCTCCGGCGATTCCGCCTCCGACGATCACGCACTACCGCCACTTGTACAGGAAGAAGCGCGGCAGCTCGTCGGGGAACGCCTTGAACTCGACGTTGCGGGCAAGCCCGTAGGTCGTGACGTAGGTGTGCATCGGGATCCAGTAGGCCTGCTCGGTGACCAGCCGGATCAGCTGCGAATAGGCGCGCTGGCGCACATCCTTGTTGAAGGTGCTGGCACCCTCCTCGACCAGCTTGATCGCTTCGGGGTTGCGGGCATAGTCGCTGTCGCCGCCGCCGAAATAGACCGGCAGGATCATCTGCACGTCGTTGATCGAGTAGCTGCCCCAGCTGCCCATCTGCATCGCCAGCTCGCCGCGCATCGACCGGTTGATCAGCGCCTGCACCTGCAACTGGGAAATCTTCGCGCGGATGCCGACCGCGCCCAGGAAGTTCTGCACCGCCGCCCCGTATGACGGCAGCACATAGGT
>JADYYZ010000494.1 GCA_020853405.1 Acetobacteraceae bacterium | reverse complement strand
TCCTGGAGGAGGCCGCCGGCATCACCGGGCTGCACGCCCGCCGGCACGAGGCCGAGCTGAAACTGCGCGGCACCGAGGCCAACCTGGAGCGGCTCGCCGACGTCGAAACGACGCTTGGCGCCCAGCTTGCCACCCTGAAGAAGCAGGCGCGCCAGGCCAGCCGCTGGCGCAACATCGCCAAGGCGCTGCGTGAGGCGGAGGCGCTGCTGGCCGCGATCCGGTTTGCGCGCGCCCGTGCCGCCGACGCCGAGGCCGAGGCGGCCGCGCGCGAGGCGGCCCGCGCCGAGGCCGAGGCCACCGCCGAAGCCGCCGCGTGCGCCACCCTGGCCGCCGATGCTGCCGCCGCGCTGCCGGCGCTGCGCAGCGCCGAACAGCAGGCGCGCGAGCAGGCAGCCGAGGCACGCCACGCCGCCGAGGCGGTCGAGGCCGAACTGCGTGCCGCCGAGGCAGCGCTCGCCGATGCGGCGCGCGTGCTCGAGCGGCTGGGCGCCGACCAGACGCGCGAGAACGCGCTGGCCGCCGATGCCCAGAGCTCGCTCGGCCGGCTTGCCGAGGAGCTGGCGCGGCTGGCCGCCGATGCTGCCGAGGATCCCGCCCGCGTCGGTGCCGCCGAGACCCTGCATCGCGCCGCCGCCGAAGCGGTCGCCGCCGCCGACGCCGAGGCCACCCGCGCCACCGAGGAGGCAGCGCGGATCGCTGCCCTGGCCTCGGCCCTGGCTGCCGAGCGGGCGGACGCCACGGCCCGGCTCGCCCGCATCGCGCAGGCGACCGAGGCGGCAGCGAGGGCACGGGCCGAGGCGGAGGCACGGCTGGTGGAATCCGCAGCCCTCGATGCCGCGCGCGCGCGCCACGAGACCGCCCAGGCAGCGCTCGCCACCGCCCGCGCCGAGATCGAACGCTCCGAGGCTGCCAGCGCCGCGGCCCGCGAGGCAGCGCAGGCAGTCGGGCGAAGCGCCGGTGCCGCCGACGCCGCCCGCCAGGCGGTCGAGGCCGAACTCAGGGCACTGGCCGAGGTGCTGGGCGGACGCGACTCGGATTTCTGGCCGGCGCTGGTCGATGAAGTGGCGGTGCCGGCGGGACTGGAAACCGCGCTGGGTGCCGCGCTCGGCGATGCGCTGGAATGCACCGGCGATGAGGCAGCGCCGAAATTCTGGCGGGTGCTGCCGCCGCTCGACCCGCCGCCGGCGTTGCCCGCCGGCGCGGTTGCCTTCGACACCCTGGTCAGGGCGCCGGCTGCGCTTTCCCGCGCTCTCTCCCAGGCCGGCCTGGTCGAGGATGCCGAAGCGGGCAGGGCGCTGCAGCCGGCGCTCGCGCCCGGCCAGATACTGGTCACCGCGGATGGCGCGATCTTCCGCTGGGATGGTTTTTCGGTGCGCGCCGGCACGCCGACCGCGGCCGCGGTGCGCATGGCCCAGCGCAACCGGCTGAAGGCGCTCGATGCCGACCTGCAGGCTGCGCGCCTGGCGGCGCTGGCACGCCGTGCCGCCTACGAGGATGCCGCCGCCGCCGAGGGGGCCGCGATCGTCGCCGAACGCGCCGCGCGCGAGGCCCGCCGCCAGGCCGAGACCGAGGCCGAGCGCGCCCGCACGCACGCCCAGTCGCTCGCCGCCCAGGCCACCGCTGCCTCCGGCCGGCTTGCCGGCATCGCCGAACAGGAGCAGCGGCTGGCCGCCGACCGCGCCGACGCCGAGAGCGCCGCGGCCCGCGTCGCCGAGGCAGCCCAGGCGCTGCCGCCGCTGGAACAGGCCCGAACCGCCCAGGCCGAGGCGCGCGCCCGCCAGGCCGAGGCGCGCCGGGCCGAGGGCGAGGCGCGCGGCCAGCTCGAGCGGGCGCGGGCGCAGGCGGCGGGCCGCGAGGAACGGCGCGGCCGCGCCGCGGCGGAGCATGCGAACTGGCACGCCCGCGCGGACGGTGCGGCGGGGCGGCTTGCCGAACTTGCCGGCCGCCTCGCCGACGCCGAAGCAGCGTTGGAAGCAGCGCGCTCCCGCCCGGCGGGCCTTGCCGAACGGCGCAGCAGCGCGGCGACGGCACTGGCCGGGACCGAGGCCGCACGCCGCGCTGCCGGCGATGCGCTGGCCGGCGCCGAATCGCAGGCCGAAAGCGCGGCGGCGCGCCTGCGCGCCGCCGATGCCCGCGCCGCCGACACCCGCGAGGCTCGCGCGCGGCTGGAAGGGGGCGTCGCCGCCGCCGCCGCCGCCAGCGCCGCCGCCGCCCGCGAGATCGAGGAGAAGTTCCACCTGGCCGCGCCGTCGCTGCTGGAGGCCCTGGCCGGCGAGGGCACGGAAGTGCTGGCCGACGCCGGCGCCGAGACCGCGACCCGCGAGCGCATCGAGAAACTGTCGCGCGAGCGCGAGGCGCTGGGCGCGGTCAACCTCGCCGCCGACCAGGAGGCCGAGGCGGTCGGCCAGCAGCTGGCGACGCTCGGCCGCGAGCGCGACGACCTGACCGCGGCGATCGCGAAGCTGCGCGGCGCCATCGGCCACCTGAACCGCGAGGGGCGCGAACGGCTGGCCGGCCGCTTCGCCGAGATCGACGCCCACTTCCAGCGCCTGTTCACCCGCCTGTTCGGCGGCGGCAGGGCGCATCTGGCGCTGGTCGGCAGCGACGACCCGCTGAGCGCCGGGCTGGAAGTGTTCGCAAGCCCGCCCGGCAAGAAGCTCGCCTCGCTGGCGCTGCTGTCGGGCGGCGAGCAGGCGCTGACCGCGCTGTCGCTGATCTTCGCCGTGTTCCTGTGCAACCCCGCCCCGGTCTGCGTGCTGGACGAGGTGGATGCGCCGCTCGACGACGCCAATGTCGGCCGCTTCTGCGACCTGATCGAGGAACTAGCGGCGACCACCGGCACCCGCTTCCTGGTGGTCACGCACCACCGCATCACCATGGCGCGCATGCACCGGCTGTTCGGCGTGACGATGCAGGAGCGCGGCGTCTCGCGCCTGGTCAGCGTCGATCTGGGCGAGGCCGAGCGGCTTGCCGGCCACCGCCGCCCCGGCGGCAGCGGGCCGCAGCCGGTGGCGATGGCGGCGGAGTAGGCGGCCGCCCGCTTGCCGGGCACGCGGTCTGGCGGCCGCGCGGCAACTCTTTCCCTCACACTTCCTTGACACTGCGGTAACCGGCCGCTACCACCCGGCCGCTTCCCGCTGTCTTCGCAACTGCGGCAGGGAGCGCGCATGAGCGGGCCGGATCAGTCTTCTCGGGACGGGACCAACTCCTCCGACTTCGAGGCCAGGCTGGAAAAGGCGCGCGCCGAGCGTGGGCTTGACGCGACGTCGCGTCCTGGTGCCGGGCCGACAGGCTCGTGGGGTGTCGGGATGCGGGTCGGGCTCGAGCTGGTCTCGGCGCTGCTGGTGGGTGGCGCGATCGGCTGGGGGCTCGACTCCTGGCTGGGAACGAAACCCGTGCTGCTCGGCGTGTTCCTGCTGCTGGGCGCTGCGGCCGGGATGCTGAACGTGGTGCGGCTCACCCTGGGCCGCGACCAGGCGCGGCGGTAGGACGGGTCGGATCGGCAGCAATGGCGGCGGAACAATCCTCGGAAAGCGCCTTCCACGTCATGGACCAGTTCGTGCTGACCCCCGTGGCCGGCGCGCTGGGCTTCGCCAACAGCAATGTCTGGATGCTGGTGGCCGGCGCCGCGGTGACGCTGCTGATGGTGCTTGGCATGCGCCCGCGCGCGATGGTGCCCGGCCGGCTGCAGGGCCTCGCGGAAGCGATGTACGAGTTCACCTATGACATGGTCGACGAACAGGTCGGACACGAGGGACGGAAATACTTCCCCTTCGTGTTCACGCTGTTCACCTTCATCCTGCTCGGCAACCTGCTTGGGCTGCTGCCGTACGGCTTCACCTTCACCAGCCACATCGTGGTGACGCTGACACTGACGGTGGTGGTGTTCGTGCTGACCACGCTGGTGGCGATCGTGATCCACCGCTGGCACTTCCTGACCTATTTCGCGCCAGAGGGGGTTTCCCCCGTGCTGCTGGCGATCGTGGCGCCGATCGAGGTGATTTCCTATCTCTCGCGCCTGGTGTCGCTTTCGGTGCGGCTGTTCGCCAACATGCTGGCCGGGCACGTGATGCTGAAGGTGTTCGCGACCTTCGTCGTGCTGCTGGGTGGCGCCGGCGGCGTGATGGCGATCCTGTCGCCGCTGCCGCTCGTGCTCAGCATCGCCCTGGTCGGGTTCGAGATCCTGGTCGCGTTCCTGCAGGCCTACGTGTTCGCGATCCTGACCTGCATCTACCTGCACGACGCGATCCACCTGCACTGATCGCAGACCGGACGCGCCGCAGACCGCCTTCCGCCAACCCCAGACAAAGATCCCTCAGGAGACCAAAATGGAAGTTGCTGCCGCCAAGGCCATCGGTGCCGGTATCGCCGTGATCGCGCTCATGGGCGTGGGCGTCGGCATCGGCAACATCTTCAGCTCGCTGATCAGCGCGATCGCGCGCAATCCGGCGGTCGAGAACAAGGTGTTCCCGCGCGCGATCCTGGGCTTCGCGCTGACCGAAGCGGTGGCGCTGTTCGCGCTGGTGATCGCGTTCCTGATCCTGTTCGCCTGATGCCGGCGACCGCCGGCGGGAACCGCGCGATGCGGGCACTGATCGTGCTGGGGCTGGCCGGCCTGCCGGCGGCGGCGTCGGCCGCCGGCGGCATGCCGCAGATCGATTTCACCAACCCGCTGACGCTGACCCAGGCGGTGTGGCTGCTGGTGATCTTCGCCGGCCTCTATCTGCTGATGTCGCGGATCGCGCTGCCACCGGTGGCGCAGGTGCTGGAACGCCGCGGCGCCGTCATCCGCACCGATCTCGACGCGGCCAAGGGCGCCTCCGACGCCGCCAAGGCAGCCCGCCAGGAGCGCGAGAAGGCCGAGGCGAAGGCACGCGCCGATGCCCAGGCGGCAGTGCGGCAGGCGCTCGACGGCGCCAAGCAGCAGGGCGCGGATGCGCTGGCCAAGGTCGAGGCGCGGGCCGCCCAGGACCTGCGCGAGGCCGAGGCGCGGATCGCCACGGCGCGCGGCACCGCGATGGCCGGCATCGCCCAGGTCGCGGCCGATGCGGCGAGTGCGGCGGTGGCGCGGGTGGCCGGCTTTGTGCCCGACCGCGCCGGCGTCGAGGCGGCGGTCGCCGCGAGCCTCGCGGCCCGGCGCTGAGCCGAGGGGAAAGGGGCCGACGATGTTCAGCGATACGAAGTTCTGGGTCGCCGCCGCCATCGTGCTGTTCTTCGTGGCGTTCGGCAGGATTCTGTTCCGCGCCGTCGCCAACCTTCTGGATGCGCGCGCCGAGAAGATCCACGGCGAACTCGAGGAGGCACGGCGCCTGCGCACCGAGGCCGAGGCGATGCTCGCCGATGCCCGCAAGGGCCGCGAGGCGGCCGAGGCAGAGGCAGCCGCCCTGGTCGCCCACGCCAAGGAGGAGGCCGCCCGGCTCGCCGCCGCGACCGAGCGCGAGCTGGCAGCGATGGCGGAGCGGCGCGAGCGCCAGGCAGCCGACCGGATCGCCGCCGCCGAGGCTGAGGCCGTGGCCGAGGTGCGCGCCGCCGCCGCCGACGCCGCGATCGCCGCCGCCCGCCAGGTGATCGCAAGCCAGATGAACACCACCCAGCAGGCGAAACTGGTCGACGACGCGATCGCCTCGCTGCCGGGGCGCATGCGCGCCGCCTGA
>JADYYZ010000493.1 GCA_020853405.1 Acetobacteraceae bacterium | reverse complement strand
CTGGTCGATGCTCTCGACGACCGCCACGGTTTCCATCCCGCGCGCCGCGGCGATCGGTGCGGCGGGGGCAGCCGGCTGGCCGGGCGCGCTGCCCTGCGCGAGCGTGCCGGCCGGGGCGGCAAGCAGCGCCGCCAGGAGCAGGGCGGGAAGCATGGGCGGCAGGAGTTTGTTCGGCATGGGGTTCCTCGTTCCGGGGCGGCTCAGGCATCCCGCCGGCTGGCGACGGCCAGGTCCAGCGCGCGGGTCAGGCGAATGATCAGCTCGTCGATCTCGGCCTCGGTGATCACCAGCGGCGGCGACAGCACCAGCGAGCCGACCAGGGGCCGCACGATCAGGCCGCAATCGAGCGCGGCATCGTAGACCTGCTGGGCGATCCCTTCGACCTTCAGCGAGGTCGCCGGCGCGCCGGCAGCGGGGTCGTCGAGGTCGATGCCGGCCAGCAGCCCGTGCGTGCGGGTGCCGCGCACCAGCGGGTGCGCATCGAGTTCTGCAACCGCCCGCGCCCAGTACGGCATGATCCGCCGCACATAGCCCACCAGGTCGCGGCGCTCGAAAATCTCCAGCACCTTCAGCGCCACCGCCGCGGCCACGGGGTGGGCATGATAGGTGCCGTTGTGCGGCAGCCAGCCTTCGGCGTTGCTGGCCGCTTCCAGCGCATCGGCGAAGTCCTCGCCCATCACGATCGCGCTGATCGGCTGGTAGGCCGATGACAGGTTCTTGGCCGCGGTCAGCAGGGCAGGGCGGGCACCCACCGCCTCGCTGCCCCAGAAGGTGCCGAGCCGGCCGAAGCCGGTCACCACCTCGTCGGCGACCAGGCGGATGCCGTGCCGGGCACAGATCGCGCCGATCGCGGCGAAATAGCCCTCGGGAGGCGGGCGCATGCCGGCCGAGACCGACAGCGGCTCGGCGAAGAAGGCGGCGACCGTCTCCGGCCCGGCGGCCTCGATGGTCTGCTGGAACTCGGCAGCGAGGCGCGCGGTGGCGGCAGCATCCGACTCGCCCGGCAGCTTCACCGGCTGCGAGACGTGCAGCATGTCGCCCGCGGGAATGCCGAAAACCTGGCGCAGGCGGGCGCCGCCACCCATCGCCGTGGTCGCCACCGTGCTGCCGTGGTAGCTGCCGGCGCGGGTGATGATCCTGCGCCGCCCGGGCGCGCCGGCGGCTTCGTTGGCGAACCACAGGAACTTCAGCACGTGGTCGTTGGCTTCCGACCCGGTGGTGGCGAAGGTCACGCGCGCGCCCGGGAACGGCGCCAGGGCGGCCAGTTTCTCGGCCAGTTCCATCACCACCGGAACGGTGCGGTG
Organism: Acetobacteraceae bacterium; assembly: GCA_020853405.1. Classification (GTDB taxonomy): domain Bacteria; phylum Pseudomonadota; class Alphaproteobacteria; order Acetobacterales; family Acetobacteraceae; genus JADYYZ01. The sequence continues at coordinate 6,868 of JADYYZ010000493.1, read as the reverse complement.
CGCGCCCGAGGGGTACATCGGCAGTCTGCGCAGCTGGCTGATCGCCGCCTCGATCAGTTCAGGGTCGGAATAGCCGAGGCCGACGCAGTAGAAACTGCTGACCGCCTCGATGTAGTCGCGCCCCTGGTCGTCGAACACGAACACGCCCCGCCCCCTGGCCAGCACCAGCGGCCGCTCGCGGCGCAGGCGGGCGAGGTCGCTGATGCCAAGCACCAGCGTATCGTTGCGGTAGTTGGCGGTCAGATCATCTGGCATGCTGATTTCCTGCGGCCGGGCACGGCGGCATCATTGCAGGGCTGTTTGAAGTTTGGAACAGTAGCGAAGTCGGGACGGGTGCCGGGGAAGACCAGAACACGAACCCCTGGGCGCGCCGCCTGGCTCGAACTGTCAGACTGAGGCCGAACGACAAGGAGACCGGAATTGCCCCATCCCCATATGCTCGGGCTGCTTCGCGCAGCCTGCCTCGGCGTGTCCGCAAGCCTGGCCATACCCTTCGCCGTGCCCGATGCCCTTGCCCAGCAGGGCGCGGCCACGCCCAGCCCCACCATGAACACGATCCGACAGCGCGGCGCCCTGATCTGCGGCGTCGATGTCGGCGTGCCGGGATTTGCCACGCAGGACAACCAGGGCAGATGGCGCGGGCTCGACATCTCCTACTGCCGGGCGATCGCAGCCGCGGTGCTGGGGGACGCCGACAAGGTCCGCTACGTGCCGACCACCGCGGCGGCCCGCTTCACCGTGCTGCAGGCCGGCGAGATCGACGTGCTGATCCGCGACAGCACGCTGACCTTCAATCGTGACGTGCAGCTGCGGCTGATGCCGGTGACCGTGAACTTCTATGCCGGCCAGGGCTTCCTGGTGCGCAAGGCGCTGAACGTGAGCTCGGCGCGCGACCTCGACGGCGCGACCATGTGCGTGCTGACCGGCGCGACGCTGGAACTCAACATCGCCGACTTCGCGCGCAGCACCGGCAAGCGGATCGGCACGCTGCTGTTCGAGAAGGCCGACGAGGCGGTGGCGGCGATGGAGTCCGGCCGCTGCGACGGCTACACCGACGATACCGGCAGCCTCGCCGGCATGCGCAGCACGCTGCGTACCCCCGACGACTGGGTGGTGCTGCCCGAGGTGATCAGCAAGGAGCCGCTCGGCGTGCATGCGCGCGACGGCGACGAGGGCTGGCGCCAGGTGCTGTACTGGGTCGATGCGGCGCTGAAATCGGGCGAGGAGTACGGCATCACCAAGGCCAACGCCGCCCAGCTGCGCAGCTCCTCGAACGATCCCTTCATCCGCCGCATCCTGGGTGTCGAGGGCGATTTCGGCACCCTGCTGGGCCTGCCCAACGACTGGGGTTTCAAGGCGCTCAGCGCGGTCGGCAACTATGGCGAGATCTACGAGGAGTTCTTCGGGCCGAAGGCGCTGAACCTGCCGCGCGGGCAGAACAACCTGTACAACAAGGGCGGCCTGCACTACCCGCTGCCGTTCCGTTGATCGGCGCGCTGCCGCCAACGTGAGGCGCGATTCGACGCAGGGGCCGCCACGGCGGCCCCTGCGAATTCGCCTGATCCTCGGCCAGATGCTGCTGCTGGTCGTGGTCGGCCTGGTGCTTGCCTGGTTCGCCGCCAACGTGGTGGATAACCTGGCCGCGCTCAACATGTCGGTCGATTTCCGGTTCCTGGCGCAGCCCGCCGGCTTCGACATCCCGTTCCGCATCCTGCCCTGGAACGACACCGACAGCTACGGCCGCGCGCTGCTGGTGAGCTTCTCGAACAGCCTGCTGGTCTCGGCGATGGCGATCGTCGCGGCGACGCTGCTCGGCCTCTGCCTCGCGCTGATGCGGCTTTCCGGCAACCCGCTGGCGCGCTGGGTCGCGCGGGGCGTGATGGAAATCATCCGCAACACGCCGCAGCTGACGCAGATCGTGTTCTGGTACATCGCGGTGCTGCAGGCACTGCCGCAGGCGCGCAACAGTTTCCGGCCGTTCGCCGGCTGGTTTCTGAACGTGCGCGGCCTTTATCTGCCTGCCCCCGAACCCGGGCCGGCGACGCTGTGGCTGCTGGTGGCGGCGCTGGTGATGCTGGTGCTGGCCCCGCGCATGCGCCACAGTTTCACCGCACGCGGCGTGCCGGTGGGCCTTGCCTTCGTGCCGGCGCTGGCATTGGCGGCGGCGTGCTGGGCCAGCGTCGCGTCGTGGCAGCTGCCGGAGCTCAGGGGCTTCAACTTCCGCGGCGGCTGGCGGATTCCCCCGGAACTGCTGGCGCTCTGGCTCGGCCTGTTCGTCTATGGTGCCGGCTTCATCGCCGAGAACATCCGCGAGGCGATCCTCGGCGTGCATCGCGGCCAGGCCGAGGCGGCGCGTTCGCTCGGCCTTTCTCCCTGGCGCACCATGAGCCTCGTGGTGCTGCCGCAGGCGGTGCGCGCCGTGATCCCGCCGCTGACCAGCCAGTACCTCAACATCATCAAGTCGAGCTCGCTCGGCGCGGCGGTCGCCTATCCGGAGGTCGTGCAGATCTACGCGCGCACCGTGCTGAACCAGTCGGGCCGGGCGATCGAGGTGATGACCCTGGTGCTCGGCGTCTATCTGGTGGTGAACCTGATGGTCAGTTTCACGCTGAATGCCTGGAATGCGCGGCGCCATGCGTAGCCGGCTGTACACCCTGGCCAAGGGCCTGTTCGGCACGCCGACCAACGCAGCACTGACGCTTGCCATGCTGGGCTTCGCCGCCTGGGTGCTGCCGCCGTTCTGGCGCTGGGCAATCGAATACGCGACCTGGGAGGCGCCGAACCGCACGGGCTGTGCCGCGGGCGGCGCCTGCTGGGCGTTCGTCTCCTCGCGCTTCAGGATGTTCCTGGTCGGCCGCTATCCGTGGGAGGAAGCGTGGCGGCCGGCGCTGGCGCTGGTGCTGCTGGTCGGCCTGGTCTCGGTCGCCCTTTCCGGGGGGCGGCGATCCGGCACGGCGCTGGCGCTGCTGGTGGTCGGGCTGCCGCCGGTGGCGGGTGCCCTGCTGCTGGGCGGTGTCTTCGGCCTCGCGCCGGTGTCCACCGGCGACTGGGGCGGGCTGATGCTGAACGTCGTCCTGTGCTTCCTCGCCGTGATCCTGGCCCTGCCGCTTGGCGTGGTGCTGGCGTTCGGGCGGCAGTCGGAGGCGCCGATCACGCGGGCGCTGTCGATCGGCTTCGTGGAGTTCTGGCGCGGCGTGCCGCTGCTTGCCGTGCTGTTCATGGGGCTGGTGATGCTGCCGCTGTTCCTGCCGCACGGCGTCACGCTCGACAACCTGATCCGCGCGCAGGTGGTGCTGACGCTGTTCACCAGCGCCTACATGGCCGAGGTGGTGCGTGGCGGCATCCTTGGCGTGCCGCGCGGCCAGGGCGAGGCCGCCGCCGCGCTCGGCTTCTCCGACTGGCAGGTGAAGCAGATGGTGATCCTGCCGCAGGCGCTGCGCCGCTGCATCGCCGGCGTCATCAACATCGTCGTCGACCTGTTCAAGGATACCACTTTGGTCTCGATCGTCGGGCTGTTCGACCTGATGGGCGTGATCACGCAATCCCTGCGCGACCGCGACTGGCTGGGCATGGCGAGCGAAGGCTACGTGTTCGCCGCCCTGGTGTTCTTCGTCTGCTGCCTGGTCATGAGCATCGCCGGCAGCCGCGTGGAAAAGCGGCTGAACGCCGGCATACGATGAGTTCCGGCCGGCCGCCCGGGGTTTGAACCGCTCAGTTCGCCTTCAGCGACAGGATGTAGGCGATCAGGTTGTCGGTCTCGGCCCGCGTCAGCGCGAAATCGGGCATCCGGTGATGCGGCGTCTGCAGGAACGCGCGCAGCGACAGCGCGGTGGTCGAGGGCATCGCTGCGATCGAGGCAAAGGTCGGGGCCGCATCGCCGGTGGCGGGCGAGGTGCCGCTGCCGCGGCCGACGACATGGCAGTTGCCGCACCAGCGCCGCGCCAGCTCGCCGCCTTCGGCCGCGTCACCGGCGGTCTGGGCGCAGGCGGCGCCGGCAGCGGCGACGATCACCAGCGCGGCAAGGATCGGGCGAAGCATCGTGGCGGGTCTCCTCGGGCGGGGCCGGGCGCATGCTGGCGAAGAATTCCGGCGGCTTCATTGATCCGGATCATGCCATGACGGTCAGGGCAGCCGGATCCCGGCCCAGCGGATGATGCCGTCCGGGTTCGGCTCGAAGCCGGAAACGCCGGCGCGCAGGCCCCAGAACCAGCGGTGATGGTAGAGGATGAGGTGCGGCCGGTCCGCCAGGATTTGCGCCACCGCGGCGTGGTAGTGGCGCTGGCGTTCTGCCACCGCGGTCACGCCGCGGCCGGCCGCGAGGGCGGCATCGACCGCCGGGTTGCAGTATTTGCCGCGGTTGACGAAGCCGTTGCAGGCGAACCAGATCGAGTAGTTGCCGTCCGGGTCGGGCCGGCCCGACCAGATGCCGATGAACGCATCGAACTCGCCGCGCTCGACCTTGGCAACCGTCGCGGCAGCTTCCAGCACCTCGAGTTTCACCTCGATCCCCGCCTCGGCGGCCATCGCCTGGATGATCTGGCCGACCTGCGATTCGATCGGGCTGTTGATCACGTTCAGCGTGAACGCGAGGCGTTCGTGCCCTGCCTCGCGCAGCAGCGCGCGGGCGCGTTCCAGGTTGCGCGCCGGCGGCACGAGATCGGGGAAATGGTACGGCGTGCCCGGCGCCTCGGCCTGGTTGTTCGGGATGAACCGCCCGTCGAGTGCCACCTGGTTGATGATGCCGCGGTCGATCGAGAGTTCCAGCGCCTGGCGCACCCGCGGATCGCTGCCCAGCGGGCCTTGCGCGCGCGGACCATGGCCGGTGTTGACCTCCATCGTCTGGAAGGCGATCGAGGGGCTGTCGACGACCCGGATGCGCCGGTCGCGCATGGCATCGGGAACGTCGTTGGGCGCGATCGCGACGATGATGTCGAGCTGGCCTGCCTTGAGGTTCAGCAACCGCACCGTGTTGTCGGGGATCGGGAAGAAGGTCAGCCGGTCGGCATGGATATTGGCGGCGTTCCAGTGGCCGGCGAACTTCTCGGTCTCGATCCGGTCCTGGGCAACGCGCCGGGCGAAGCGGAACGGCCCGGAGCAGACCGGGTTTTCGTGGATGCGTGCCCCCTGGGCGGCAAGGGCGGCGGGCGAGAGCATCATGCCGGCACGGTCGGCCAGCACCGAGACCAGCGGCGCGAAGGGTTGCTTCAGGCGCAGCGTGACCTGCATGGGGCCGGAGACCTCGACGGCGCTGACCGCTGCCAGCTCGGCGCGGCGGCGGGATTCGCGCGCTGCCCGGTAGCGCTCGAGGTTGGCGGCAACCGCCTGGGCATCGATCGCGCCGCCATCGTGGAACCTGCCGTCGGGCCGCAGCGTCAGGGTCAGCGCCATCGCATCCGCCGACCATTCCCAGCGCGTCGCAAGTTCCGGGCGCAGCGACAGGTCGGGCGCGACATCGACCAGCTTGTCGCACAACGCTGCGAACACGATGCGCTCGACATAGGCGCCCGACTGCGCCGGATCGAGCATGTTCGGATCGCTCTGGATCGCAACCCGGAGCTGCTGGGCGGCGGCCGGGGCGGCGGCGAGGCTCGCGGCCAGCGCGAGTGCGGTGCTGATCCTGGGCATGGCGCAGTCTCCCGTGCAGGGGCCATGGCGGCAAGCCCGCCGATGCTTGCATGATGCCTTGAGGGGTGGCCAAATCCAGTGCCGATTCGGAACCATTCCACACCTGCCGCGCGGGCGGCAGCGGAGAACAGCGGCAGGATGCACGTGCGCACGAACGGGGCGGACCCTGCCCGGCGCCTGTCGGCGCAGAACTTCTCGCTGGTGATCGGCGGACCGCTCTATCAGCTGCTGCGCCGGGTCCGGCTCGAGGATGACGCCGCGCAGCTGGTGCGCCGCCGGATCGTGATCTTCCTGGCACTCACCTGGCTGCCGCTGCTGCTGGCGACAGCGGCCGAAGGGCTGGCCTGGGATGGCAGGGTCGCCGTGCCGTTCCTGCGCGATGTGGCGGCGCATGCGCGCTTCCTGGCCGCGCTGCCGCTGCTGATCGTCGCGGAGCTGGTCGTGCATCGGCGCATCCGCGACATCGTCGCGCAGTTCCTCGAGCGGGGTCTCATCGTGGATTCCGAAATGGAGCGGTTCGATCGTGCGATCGACAAGGCGATCGGGCTGCGCAACTCGGTGCCCGCCGAGCTGCTGCTGCTTGGCCTGGTGTATGGCGCCGCCGCCAGCGGCATCTGGGGCCAGTATATCGGGCTGCAGACCCCGACCTGGTATCTGCCGGTGGTCGGACCCGGCGCGCGACATTCGATCGCGGGCTGGTGGCTTGCCTGGGTCAGTCTGCCGATTTTCCAGTTCCTGCTGCTGCGCTGGTATTTCCGCCTGTTGATCTGGGCGCGGTTCCTGTGGCACCTGTCGCGCCTTGAACTGCGGCTTGTGCCGACACACCCCGATGGGGTGGCGGGGCTGGCCTTCGTTGGCAATGTCGCCTACGCGATGGCGCCGCTGGCGGCAGCGCACGGGGCGCTGGTTGCCGGGCTGCTGGCCGAGATGATCTTCCAGCAGGGGGCGAAGCTCCCCGAGTTCACGATCGAGCTGTTCTCGATCGTCGTGTTCATGCTGTGCCTCGTGGTCGGCCCGCTGCTGGTGTTCGCACCGATGCTTGCCGCGTTGAAGCGGCGGGGCAATCGCGTCTATGGCGCGCTCGCGCAGTCCTACGTGCGGGAGTTCGACGCCAAATGGATCGGTGGCGATGCCGCGCCGGAGGAGCCGCTGATCGGCAGTGCCGACATCCAGTCGCTGGCCGACCTGACCAATGCGCTGAACGTGATCCGCACGATGCAGATCGTGCCGTTCACGCGCCAGG
>JADYYZ010000492.1 GCA_020853405.1 Acetobacteraceae bacterium | reverse complement strand
TGCGCCCGGCGGCGTGCTGTCGCGATAAAGATCAAAATGCAGATTCGCCCCGAGAATCGCAACCGGCATGACAACCCCCCGTTCCCCGCCGGGCGCCTGCCCCGTTGCCCAGCGCGATGGATTAAGGAAACGTCAATCTACCTCTGGGTGTCAATTGGTTCCCAGGCGCAAAATAAACTAAATCGCACAAAATTTCCAAAAACTCAGACCATTGTCTGAAAAATGCGAATTGCGTCCAGCCGGCGCCGTCATCCGCGTGCGATCGTATGCGGGCACCGCCCTCCCCGCCCCGCGGTCACTCGTGGCGCGGATCGAGCGCGTCGCGCAGCCCGTCGCCCAGCAGGTTGAAGCCCAGCACCACCAGGAAGATCGAAAGACCGGGAAACACCGCAAGCCACGGCGCCTGCTCCAGGAACCGCTGGGCGCTGTTCAGCATGCTGCCCCAGGACGGCGCCGGCGGCTGCTGGCCGAGCCCCAGGAACGACAGTGCCGCCTCGGCGATGATCGCGCCCGCGATGGTCAGTGTCGCCTGTACCAGCACCGGCGCCGTGATGTTGGGCAGGATGTGCACCACCAGGATGCGCCGTGCCGGGTTGCCGACCGCGCGCGCGGCCTCGACATAGTCTTCCACCTTCGCGCCCATCGTCGCCGCCCGCGCGACGCGCACGAAGATCGGGCAGGCCGAAATGCCGATCGCGATCATCGCGTTGGAAAGCGCCGGCCCAAGGAACGCCGCCAGCGCGATCGCCAGGATCAGGAACGGGCAGGCGAGCGCGGCATCGGTGAAGCGGCTGATCACCGCATCGGTCCGCCCGCCGGCCCAGCCGGCCAGCATGCCAAGCGGCACGCCGGCCGCGACCGCGATCAGCACCGAGACGACGCCGGCCAGCAGCGACGCCCGCGCGCCGAAGATTACCCGACTCAGCACGTCGCGGCCGTTCTCGTCGGTGCCGAACCAGTGCGCCGCCGAGGGTGCCTTGCGGATCAGGCTCCAGCTGGTGCGGATCGGGTCGAACGGCGCGATCCAGGGGGCGCTGGCCGCGACCACGACGAAGAACAGCACGAACAGCAGCCCGACCATCGCCGCCGGCCGCCGGCGAAGCCGCCGCCAGGCCCGCCCGGCCGGGCTTTCCGCGCGCGAAGGCCGGGCCGCGCCGGCCACCGCCGCGGTCATCGCCGCCCCCCCGTCACGCATGGCGGAGCCGCGGGTTGATCAGCACATATAGTACGTCGGCCAGCAGATTGAGGCCGGTATAGATCGTCGCGGTCACCAGCACGACGCCCTGCACCACCGGATAGTCGCGGTTGAACACCGCATCCACGATCAGCTTGCCGAAACCGGGGATGGAGAAGATCTGCTCGGTCAGTACCGCCCCCGACAGCAGCTGGCCGAACTCCAGCGCGCCCAGCGTCACCACCGGCAGCAGCGCGTTGCGCAGCGCGTGCCTGGCGACCACCACGCGCTCCGACAGGCCCTTGGCGCGCGCGGTGCGCACATAATCCTGGCCCATCGCCTGCAGCATGGCGCTCCGGGTATGGCGCATGAACACCGCGGCGATGCTGCTGCCCAGCACGAAGGCAGGCATGATGGTGGTCGCCAGCGACTGCCAGACATCTTCCGACGGCGGCACGTAGCCCGAGGGCGGCAACAGCCCCCAATGCACGCTGACCAGCAGGATCAGCATGATGCCAAGCCAGAAGTTCGGGGTCGAAAGCCCCCACAGCCCGATCGCGTTGGCCAGCCAGTCGATCCAGCTGTCGCGCTTCACCGCCGAGAGAATGCCGGTCGGGATGCCGATCACGAGCGCGATCACGAACGCCATGCTGCCGAGCTGGATGGTGACCGGCAGCTTCTCCAGGATCAGCGTGGCGACCGGGGCGCGGATGCGCCACGAGAATCCAAGGTCGCCGACCAGCACGTTGCCGATCCAGTGCAGGTATTGCAGCACGATCGGCCGGTCGAGCCAGAGTTCGGCGCGGATCTGCGCCAGCACCGCCGGATCGCCCCGCTCCTCTCCGGCGAGCACCAGCGCCGGGTCGCCCGGCATCAGCTGCTGGAGCGCGAAGATCATCACCGACACCAGCAGCAGGGTCGGGATCACCTGGCCCGCGCGCGTGAGCAGGAAGCGCATCATGGCAGGCCCGCCCCCCGCCCCGCGCCAGCCGGCCGCAACGCCACGCCGGCAGGCTCCGTCACGCACACCGGCGTCACTGCCCTCTGCTCAGTTGAGCTTCAGTCCCTGCACGCGCACCAGGCCATCCGGGTTCGGCGACCAGCCGGAAAGCCGCGCGGTGTGCGCAACGATCCAGGTCGGGTGCCAGAGATAGAGCCGCGGACGATCCCTCAGCAGGATGATCCGGTCGAGCTGTTCATAAAGCGCGCGGCGCTTCTCGACATCGGTCTCGACGCGCGCGGCATCGAGCAGCCGGTCCGCCTCCGCGTTGGCATAGCGCCCGTCGTTCTGGGCACCCCTGCTGTGCACGAACGACCACAGATTGCCGTCCGGGTCGGTGCGGCCGGACCAGCCGATGAAATAAGCCTCGAACTCGCCGCGCTGGGCTGCCTGCAGCGAGCTTGCGAACTCCATCGCGCTCAGTTTCACGTCGAACCCGGCTTCCGCCGCCATCGCCTGGATCACCTCGCCTGCCTGGCGGTTGACCGGGCTGTTGGGGATGGTGAAGGCGACCGGCACCGGCAGGCTCACCCCCGCCTCGCGCAGCAGCGCGCGCGCGCGATCGAGATCGCGCTTCGGCGCCGGAATCGCGGCGATATAGTAGGGCGATGCGGGCGGCACCGCCTGGGCGGTGATCGTGAACAGGCCGTTGTTCACCACCTGGTTCAGCGCCTCGCGGTCGATCGCGAGATCGAGCGCCTCGCGCACACGCGCATCGCGCCCGAGCGGCGTCTCCGCCCGCGGCCCGTTGCCGACATTGATGGTGATGCTGGTGTAGCCGAGCGAGGCGATGGTGGTGTAGCGGAGCTGGCGGTTGCGCTGCACGGCGGCGACATCGTTGGTATCGACACGCTCGATCAGGTCCAGCGCGCCGGCCTGCAGGTTGGCGAGCCGCACCGTGGCATCGGGAATCGGCTGGTAGGTGATGCGCGAAAGATGGATGTTCGCCGCATCCCAGTAGCCGTCGAACTTCTCGACCACGATCCGGTCCTGGGCGACCCGCTCGACGAAGCGGAAGGGGCCCGCGCAGACCGGGCGGTTGCCGAAGCCGGCACCGGCGGCCTGGGCCGCCTTGGGGCTCACGATCATGCCGGCACGGTCGGTGAGCTGGGCCACGAACGGCGCGAACGGTTCCTTCAGCACGATCCTGACGGTCAGCGGGTCGACCACCTCGACCCGGTCCATGCTGTTGATCTCGCTGCGGCGGAAACTGCCCTGCATCGTCAGGTGCCGTTGCAGCGAGTATTTCACGGCCTCGGCATCCAGCGCCTCGCCGTCGTGGAACCTGACGCCGGGGCGAAGCTTCACCGTCAGCGTGGTCGGGCTGGTCCACTCGAAGGCAGTGGCGAGCTGCGGCACGACATTGAGCTTCGCATCGATGTCGAACAGTTTGTCGCACAGGGCCGCGAACACGATGCGCCCGACAAAGGTGCGGGCGAGCGTGGGGTCGAGGATGTCGGGGTCCTCGGCCAGGCCGATGCGCAGATGCTGGGCCGCGGCGGGCTGCACGGTGGCAAGCCCGGCGGCGGCGATGGCGGCGGCAAGCAGCGTGCGGCGGATCATGCGGATGCTCCCTGTCTGTCCTGGGCCTGTTGTTCAAAGGGGCGTGGCGGCGAACGATCGAAGAAAGCGGCAAGGGCCGCAAGCCGCTGCCGCACTGCCGCGTCACCCGCCTCGGCAAGCGGCGGCGGCGGTGGCAGGCGATCGCGAAGGTGGCAGGCGACCTGGTGCGCCGCCTGCCCGGATGGCGCGGCCAGGAGTTCCGGCACCTCGTGCTGGCAGACCGCTTCGGCGAAGGCACAGCGCGTGTGGAACCGGCAGCCGGGGGGCGGTGCCAGCGGGCTTGGCACGTCGCCGGAAAGCGGTGCCGGGCGGGGTGCGAGGCCCGGCTCGTGGCGCGGGATCGCCGCCAGCAGCGCCCGCGTATAGGGGTGTGCCGGCCGGCCGAACACGGCCTCGGTCGGGCCGGTCTCGACGATGCGACCGAGATACATCACCGCCACCCGGTCCGCGATGTGGCGCACCACGCCAAGGTCGTGGCTGATCAGCACGAAGGCGAGCGGCTGCCCCTGCTGCCCGGGGCCGCCGGCGCGCGCGCGGCCGAGCAGGTCGGAAAGCAGGTTCAGCACCTGCGCCTGCACCGAGACGTCGAGCGCGCTGACCGGCTCGTCGCCGACGATCAGCGCCGGTTCCGAGGCGAGCGCCCGGGCGATGCCGATGCGCTGGCGCTGCCCGCCCGAGAATTCGTGCGGGAAATTGCGCGCGGCATCGGCGCGCAGCCCGACCAGTTCGAGCAGTTCGGCAACCCGGTCCGCGACCGCGCTTCCCTGGCGCAGGCCGTGCAGGCGGATCGGCTCGGCAAGCGTTGCCCCCACGCTCAGCCGCGGGTTGAGGCTGGCGAACGGGTCCTGGAACACGATCTGGGCGTGCCGGCGCGCCCTGCGCAGGGCCTCGCTGTCCAGCGCCAGGAAATCCTCGCCGCGGAAGCGCAAGGCGCCGGCATCCGGCTCGATCAGGCGCAGCAGCAGCCGGCCGAGCGTCGATTTGCCGCAGCCGCTTTCGCCGACGATCGCCAGCGTCTCGCCCGCGGCGATGGCAAGGTCGATGCCCGCGACCGCGTGCACGAAGCCCTGGCGCCTGCCGAACATGCCCGAGCGCACGGCGAAGCGTTTCTCCAGCCCGCGTGCCTCCAGCAGCGGCGTCATGCCGCCCCCTTCGCCGCGATCCATTGTTCGAGCGGGGCGGCGTAGCAGGCGACCAGGTGACCCGGCCGGATCGGCACGAGGTCCGGCGCGCCTTCGGTGCAGCGCGCCAGCACGAACGGGCAGCGCGAGGCGAAGCGGCAGCCGGCGGGCGGGGCGCGCAGGTCGGGCACCATGCCCTCGATCGCGGCAAGCCGCGCCCGGCGACCGGCCAGCGAGGGCATCGCCCCCAGGAGCCCGACCGTGTAGGGATGCTGCGGCGCCTGGAACAGCGCCCCGGCCGGCGCATGTTCCGCCGCCCGCCCGGCATACATCACCAGCACTTCGTCGGCCATTTCCGCGACCACCCCCAGATCGTGCGTGATCAGGATGATCGCGGTGCCGGACTCGCGCCCCAGCGTGCGCAGCAGCTCCAGGATCTGCGCCTGGATGGTGACATCGAGCGCGGTCGTCGGCTCGTCGGCGATCAGCAGTTTCGGGCCGCACGCCAGCGCCATCGCGATCATCGCACGCTGGCGCATGCCGCCCGAGAGTTTGTGCGGATACTCGTCGTGGCGCAGCGCCGGTGCCGGGATGCGCACCCGGTCGAGCATGGCGATCGCCTGGGCGCGCGCCTCGGCCCTGCTGACGGGACGGTGGCGCAGGATCGCCTCGGAAATCTGGTCGCCCACCGTGAAGGCGGGGTTCAGCGAGGTCATCGGCTCCTGGAAGATCATCGCCATCTCGGCGCCGCGGATCGCCTGCAGCGCCGAAGGCTGAAGCCCCAGCAGCTCGCGCCCCGCAAGGCGGATACTGCCCGAAACCCGGGCATTCGGCGCGAGCAGCCCCATCAGCGCCAGTGCGGTGGCCGACTTGCCGCAGCCGCTCTCGCCGACGACCGCCAGCGTGCGGCCGGGGCTGAGCGAGAAATCCAGCCCGTCGACGGCGGCGAGCTCGCCGCCGTCGGTCGCGAACCGGATCCCGAGGCCCTCGACCTCCAGCAGTGCCGCTCCCATGGCATCAGCATGCGCCGCCGGCGCACGCTGGCAAGCCCGGCCCGCGCCGGGCCGATGCGATGGCAGCACGCATGCCGAGGAGAGCCGCCGGAATCCGCTTGCCGGCAGCCGCGGTTGGTGACAGTGGGGCCGCGTTGCCGGGTGGTCCGGCGCGCGAGCCGGAACAGGTAGTTGCTTTTCAGCAGCATCGAGTTCGTGTTCTGCTTCCTGCCGCTCACCCTTGCCGGGTTCGTGCTGCTGCGTGCGCGCGCCGGCATCGTCGCGGCCCAGCTGTGGCTGGTCGGCGCCTCGCTGGTCTTCTATGGCTGGTGGGACATCCGCTACGTGCCGCTGCTGCTGGCCAGCATCGCGTTCAACTTCGCGTTCGGGCGGCTGCTTGGCGATCGCGGGCGCGGGCCGGTGGGGCGGCGGGTGCTGCTCGGGCTCGGCGTCGGCTTCAACGTGGGGCTGATCGGAATCTTCAAGTACCTGCACTTCTTCGCCAACACCGCGCTGTGGGCGGCCGGTGCCCAGACCCGCATGCTGGCCTTCGCGCTGCCGCTCGGCATCAGCTTCTTCACCTTCCAGCAGATCGCCTACCTGGTCGAGGTGCATCGCGGCCGCTACCAGCCGGCGCGGCCGCTGATCTACGTGCTTTTCATCACCTTCTT
>JADYYZ010000491.1 GCA_020853405.1 Acetobacteraceae bacterium | reverse complement strand
GTGACCGCGCGCGACAGGCCGGGATCCATGGTGAAGCGCTCGCGCGGCCAGTCGACGCTGGCGCCGAGCCTTCGCAGCTGGCGGGTGATGGTGCCGCCGCTTTCGGCCTTCCATTCCCACACCTTCTCGATGAACTTCTCGCGGCCCAGGTCGCGGCGGTCGATGCCCTGTTCGGCGAGCTGGCGTTCCACCACCATCTGGGTGGCGATGCCCGCATGGTCGGTGCCGGGCATCCACAAGGCATCACGCCCCTGCATGCGCCGCCAGCGCACCAGCACATCCTGCAGCGTGTTGTTGAGCGCGTGGCCGATGTGCAGGCTGCCAGTGACGTTCGGAGGCGGGATCGACAGCGAGAATTTCTCCGCGTTGCCGCGGGCGCCGGCGGAATAGGCGCCTGCTGCCTCCCAGCCTTCGGCAAGCCGGGCTTCGAAGGATTTCGGGTCGAACGTCTTGTCGAGCATGGGCCTACGGATGGCAGAAACGGAAGGGGCTGGGAAGCGCGGCGAACCGGTGGCTGCCCCAGCCGCCCGAAGTGCCGGCGCGGTCAGCGCCCGCGTGCCAGCACCCGCCTGCCAGCACCCGCCTGTCAGCAGACGGATCAGCCCTGGCCGGGCGATCGCGCCCGCGAGCTTGGCCGATGCCTTGATCGGATCCGCCAGATGCCCGGTTCCCGTGCCGTCATCCTCTCCCCGGCCGGGGTGGACTCGCTTGCCTGAAACAACAGGGCCGGTCGGGTGCGGCCGGAACTCAGCCGATGCGGGCGCGCACCCGTTCCATCTCGCGCGCCACCGCCTCCTCGACGATGCGCGGCAGGTTGGCATTCAGCCAGGCCGACAGCAGCGGCCGCAGTTCCTGGCGCACGATCTCCTCGACCGTGAGGCCGGCCTGGCCGAGCGGCCAGACGGCGGCAGGCGCCAGGCGGTCGGGCTGCTGGCCGCGGGAGAGTGAGCCGAACGCTGCCGCTGCCGCGGCGGCGGTTCCTGCCTCCAGCAGCGCCTCGTCGCGCGCGGGGCCAGGCGGCGGCGCGCTCATCGCCGGCCCTGCTGCGGCGTAGGCGGGCGGCGGGGCGAACACCGGCGGCTGCACCGCCATCGTCGCCGGCGGCGGCTCGGCCGCGGTGGCGGCTTGTGTCTCCACGGCGGCCGGTTCGCCGGCAGAGGGGGCCTGGCCGGCCAGCATGTCCTCGGTCAGTTGCAGCACCCCGTCGTCCTGGCCGGCGGCCGCGGCCGGCGGGGCAGCGCCAGCTGCGGCCTCGGCGCCCTGCGAGCCCGCCTGGGCGCCCGATTCGTCCTCGCTCAGGATGCGGCGGATCGAGGCAAGGATCTCCTCCATCGACGGTTCGCCGGCAGCGCCCTGGGGCGCAGCACCCGCGGCCGGTTTCGGCGGATCAGCCATGGCGGCCGGACCTTTCGCCTGCGGCAGATTGCGTCAGCGACGCCTCCCTCAGCGGCGCAAGGGGTCGCCGGGCACGCTGGTGCCGAACAGTTTGTTGCGCACGGACCGGTAATATGCCTCGGCATCGTAAAGGTCCACTTGCAACCCAAGGTCACGCGCGGTCAGCCGCCCGGTGGCGGCGGCGAGGTCGTAGCTCGCGACGATCAGATCGCGAAGTGCCCGCACCAGCTGCACGCGCGAATTCAGCAGCTCCTGTTCCGCGTTCAGCACATCGAGCGTGGTGCGGCTGCCGACCAGCGCCTCGCGCTGCACGCCGTCGAGCGCGATCTCGTTGGCGCGGATCGCGGCCCGGGTACTTTCCACCGTCGCCTTGCGCGACTGCAGGTTGTCCCACGCCTGGCTCGCCGCCTCCTGCGCGCCGCGGCGCACATCGTCGAGCTGGCTGCGCGCCTGCTGGGCCTGCTGCTTGGCCTGGCGGATGCGCGAATATTCGGCGCCCTGCTGATAGAGCGGCACGGTCAGGTTCAGCGTCGCCTGGGCGCCGCGCGAATAGCCGCCGCGCAGCGTCGGGTCGAGGTTGTTGAAGGCCTGGCCCTGCAACTGCAGCAGCGGCATCAGCTCGCCCCACAGCAGGTCGACATTGTCGATCGCCGCCCGCTCGTCGAACATCGCGGCGATCACCGCCGGGTTGTTCTGGGCCGCCATCGCCACCGCCTGGTCGCGCGAGCGCACCGGGCTGGCAAGCGGCAGCGGCTCGCGGAGCGTGCCCGGCGCCTGGCCGATCACGCGGGTATAGGTGGCGCGGCTGTTCTGCAGGTTGCCTTCCGCGGTCTCGCGCTCCGAGCGGGCACTGGCGAGGCGGGCCTCGTTCTGGGCCACGTCGGTGCGGGTGATCTCGCCGACCCGGAAGCGGTCGTTGGTGGCCTGCAGCTGCCGGGTCAGCACCCGTTCGTTGTTCTGCGCCAGCCTGAGCAGCGCCGCGTCGCGCAGCACATTGACATAGGAGGTGACGCCGCTGCTCATCACCTGCTGTTCGGTCGCAAGCAGCCGCGCGCGATCGGCCAACACCTGGTTTTCGGCGCGGTTGGTTCCGGCCACCGTCCTGCCGCCGCGATAGAGCGGCTGGCTGACGGTGAAGTTGCCGCCGCGCGGCGTGCGCGAGGTATCGACCCCCGGCCCGTTATAGCCGGTGCGCTGCGAGCCGTCGGCAACCCCGACATTGGCGTTGGCGCTGACCGTCGGCCGCCATCCCGACAGCGCCTGCGGCACGTTCTCGTCGGTGGCACGCAGCCTCGCCCGCGACGATTGCAGGGTCGGGTTGGTCGAATAGGCGTTGGCCAGCGCCTCGTTGATGGTCTGCGCGGCCACGGGCCCGGCCGGCGCGCACAGCGCCAGCACGCCGAGCGAGACGGCGCCGGCAAGCAACAGGGAGCGGAGGGAGCGTGCAGGGGGCATGCGTCGGGCGACCCGGAGAGGGTTCATGAGGAGTGCGCGGCAATCTCCTGTTTTTCCGGGCCGTAATCAACCGCCAACCGCACGTAATGCGATTGTTCCGGCCCGGGTGTTGCCGTGCCGCCGAACGCAGGGCCGCCGAACGCAGGGTCGCCGGCGGCCTACAGGCTGAAGCCGGCGGTGGCGCCGAAATCGTCGACGAGCGGCGCGGCGGCGTCGAACAGGCCGGTGCTGGTCAGGCTCGGCCCGGTGCGGATCGCCCGCACGGCCAGGCGCGGCGCGCGGTCGCCGACGATCGCGAGCAGCCTGCCGCCCTCGGCGAGCTGGGCGCCCCACGCCTCGGGCAGAAACGGCACGGCCGCCTCGACCAGGATCAGGTCATAGGGGGCGGCGGCGGCGTGGCCCTTGTCGAGTTCGCCCGCGACCACGGTCAGCGGCATGCCTGCGGCGCCGAACAGGCGGCGCGCCTGGTCGGCCAGTTCGGGCCGTTCCAGCACGGTGACCGACAGCCCGAGCCGTTCCAGCACCAGCGCGCCATAGGCGCCGAGACCGGGCAGCACCAGCGCGCGCTCGCCCTCGCGGGGGGCGGCTTCCTGCACCAGACGCGCGGAGACCATCGGCTCCAGCAGCGCCCGGCCCGCTGCCAGCGGCACCAGTGCGTCGGCATAGGCAAGCGCCCGGCGCGATGGCGGCACCAGCGCCTCGCGCGGGATCGCGAGCATCGCCTCGATGATGCGCGGGTCGGTGACCCGGTTCGGCCGGACCTGGCCTTCCACCATGTTCGTGCGCGCGCGTGCCCAGTCCATGCGATGATCCCCTCGCGGTGCCGTGCCCCGCTTCTACCAGTGCGGGCGCGCGGCTGGAAGCAACTCCGGCCCGGTACTGTCTTGCCGGACCATCCCGCCGGCGGGCGCGCGCCTGGCCGCGACGATGGCGCCGGCAGCGGCCAGCTGGCAGGCTCGGGCCCCGAACCCTCGCCCATCCCCGGCGCGCGGCGCCCGGATCTTCCAGCCATGTCGACGACCGACGGCCCGCCAGCCTCCAGGCCGGCCCCCAAGCCGGCCCCCAAGCCGGCTCCCGATCCCGCCCCCAAGCCGGCCGGCGCCCTCCAACCAGCCGGAGCGCGCGCGTCGCGCATCGCCGTTCTGGTGCCGTGCCGCAACGAGGCGGCGACGATCGCAACCGTCGTGGCCGACTTCCGCGAAGCACTGCCGGGTGCCGCGATCTTCGTCTATGACAACAACTCCGACGATGCGACGGCGGCGATCGCGGAGGCCGCCGGCGCGATCGTGCGACGCGAGCCGCGCCAGGGCAAAGGCAACGTGGTGCGGCGCATGTTCGCCGATGTCGATGCCGACATCTATGTGCTGGTCGACGGCGACGACACCTATGCCGCCCGGTCGGCCCCGGCGCTGGTCGCAGCGCTGCGCGAAGGCCCGTGCGACATGGTCAACGGCGCCCGCGTCGCCGACAGCGCGCAGGCATTCCGCCCGGGCCATGCCCTCGGCAACCGCGCCATGACCCTGCTGGTGCGGTTCTTCTTCGGCGAGGGCACGCGCGACATGCTGTCGGGCTACAAGGTGCTGTCGCGCCGCTTCGTGAAATCCTTCCCGGCCAGCTCCTCGGGCTTCGAGATCGAGACCGAGCTCGTGGTGCACGCGCTGGAAACCCGCATGCCGGTGGCCGAGCACGACACCCCGTATCGCGACCGGCCGGAGGGCTCGGTCAGCAAGCTGCACACGGTTCGCGACGGCCTGCGCATCCTGCGGCTGATCGGGATGCTGGTGAAGAACGAGCGGCCGCTTGCCTTCTTCAGCCTGGTCGGGCTGGTGCTGGCGGTGCTGTCGGTCGGCCTCGGCGCGCCGGTGGTGATCGAGTTCCTGCATACCGGCCTGGTGCCGCGCCTGCCGACCGCGGTGCTGGCGCTGGGGCTGATGCTCGCTGCCCTGCTTGCCTTCGCCTGCGGCGTGATCCTGGCGGCGATCTCCGAGGCGCGGCGCGAGCATCGGCGCCTGCGTTATCTGGACCTGCCGCCGCCGGGATGATTCCCGCGCGGGCGCGGCGGACCGCCGCCGTGCTTGACCGGCCGGAAGCAGGGCCTTAACCAACCCGGCGCGCCCGGGGCACCTGCCGCGCCCCTGGCGGCCGGGCGGACCGGCGAGGCGGCGGCCCGGTGGCAGAGTGGCCATGCAGGGGACTGCAAATCCCCGTACGTCGGTTCGATTCCGGCCCGGGCCTCCAGCGCTGCCAAGCGCCCAGCCAGGGCAGCGGGTTGTGAAGCCGCCGCGGCATGGTTATAAGCCGCGCCGATCCGATGCGCCTTTCTGATCCCTGGTAGCTCAGTTGGTAGAGCACGCGACTGTTAATCGCTAGGTCGCTGGTTCGAGTCCAGCCCAGGGAGCCATTTTTGGGCCGCCGCGCGGAAGCCTCCGCCGGCGGCCCTTTCGTTGCGGCCGTTTCGTCAGGCCGGCCGGCGCGGGACACCGGGGCCGATGGCCACGCCGCGCCGCCCCGCCCCCCCGCCCCCTGGCGGGCATCGGCGTGGCACCCCGAACAATCACCAGGGTTGGCGTGCATGGCGCAGCCCCTGTCGGCCAGCCGCAGTGTCCGGCTGCGAACCCAGCTCGCCGCCGATCCCGGGCGCCGTGCCGGCCACGACCGAAGCGACGCCGCCTGCCGGCATCACGTGCCGGTCGCGATCGCCACCACCATCCGCCCGCGCAGGGCGGGGAACGCCCCGACGGCATGCTCCCTTGCCGGCAAGCGCGATCGGCCGCCATCCTCGGTCGATAACCGAAGGCGATTCGGATGTTCCGCGGCGGCCTGTTCACCCGATTCTTCCTCGATGATGGCGTTGCCGGCACGCCCGAATGGGTGGCGTTGGATGGTGTGCGGGTCGATGCGTTCGCCGACCGGCTGCGCGCGATCTACGCGCCCTTCCCGACGGCATTGAAGCCAAGCGAGGCGACCACCGAACAGGATCTGATCTTCCCCATCCTTGAAGCACTGGGCTGGGAGTTTTTGACCCAGGTTGCCGCGGGCGCGGGCAAGGAACGCGACAAGCCCGATGCCCTGCTGTTCGCCAGCCCCGATGCCAAGGCCCGCGCATCCGCGAAGCGCAGGGAACCCGAACGCTACCCGTTCGCCGCGGTGGTCGCGGAACACAAGGCATGGCGCATCGACCTTGACCGCGCCGGCAGCGGCGACGGCTCGGCCCCTGCCTCACAAATGCTGCGCTACCTGCGCAGCGCAGAGGATCTTTCGGAAGGCGCGATCCGCTGGGGTATGCTGACCAACGGGCGGGTCTGGCGCCTCTATTCCACGCGGGCGCGATCGAAGGCCGAAGGTTTTCTGGAAATCGATCTGGCGGCCGCGCTCGGCATTTTCGATGCGGCGCCGGAGGCGACCGTCGAAGCCCGCGAGCATGCGCTACGCCTGTTCCTGCTGTTCTTCGGGCGCGATGCCTTCCTGCCGACCGGGCGCGACGGCCGCAGCTTCCTGGACGATGCCCTTGCCCTTGGCCGGCGTTACGAGGCGCAGGTCACGGCTGACCTGTCGCGCGCAGTGTTCGAAAAAGTGTTCCCCGACCTCGTGCGCGCCCTGGCCAGGGCCGACCCGGACGCCGCGCCAAACAATCCGGCATGGCGGGACGCGGTGAAGGATTCTGCGCTGATCCTGCTCTATCGGCTGC
>JADYYZ010000490.1 GCA_020853405.1 Acetobacteraceae bacterium | reverse complement strand
TGCCGGCGAGCGCGCCGTGGCCGTCGAACACGGTGATCTTGTTCTTCTTCATCAGGTGCTTCACGCCGGCCGAGAGCTGGTTCGCCACCTGGCGCGAGCGCTTGACGACCTTGGCGAAATCGTAGCGCGGGTTGTCGGCGGCGAAGCCGTAGGAATCGAGGCTGTGCAGCAGGTGGTTGATCTCGGACGTGCGCAGCAGCGCCTTGGTCGGGATGCAGCCCCAGTTGAGGCAGATGCCGCCCAGGTGCTCGCGCTCGACCAGGGCGACGTTCATGCCCAGCTGGCGCGCGCGGATGGCGGTGACGTAACCGCCCGGTCCGCCGCCGACAACGATCAGGTCGAAATTCTGCTCGGCCACGATCTTTCCCCCTCGCTCACAGCATCATCTGCAGCGGGTCTTCGACGATCCGCTTGAACGCGCCCAGCCACTCGGCGGCGAGCGCGCCGTCGATGATGCGGTGATCGACGCTGAGCGTCACGGTCATCACCGTGGCGATCGCCAGCGCGCCGTCCTTCACCACCGCCCGCTGCTGGCCGGCCGAGACGGAGAGGATGCCGGCCTGCGGCGGGTTGATGATGGCCGCGAACTGGCTCACGCCATACATGCCCATGTTGCTGATCGAGAAACTGCCGCCCTGGAACTCCTCGAGCTTCAGCTTGCCGCTCTTGGCCCGCGCCGCCAGGTCCTTCATTTCGGCGCTGATGGTGATCAGGCCCTTCTGGTCGGCACGCTTGATGATCGGCGTGATCAGCCCGTCGGGGATCGAGACGGCAACGCTGATGTCCACATCCTCGAACATCACCGCGCCGTCATCCGCCCAGGCCGCGTTCACTTTCGGCATGCGCCGGAGCGTGATGGCGGCTGCCTTGATCACCAGGTCGTTGACGCTGAGCTTGTAGGCGCCGGCGCCTTCCTTCGGCGACTTCGCGTTGAGGTCGGCGCGGAGTTTCAGCAGCGCATCGAGCTCGCAGTCGATCGAGGCGTAGAAGTGCGGGACCTGCTGCTTGCTCTCGGACAGGCGCCGCGCGATCACCTTGCGCATCGTGCTGTGCGGCACGAGCGTGTGCTTCTGGCCGGCGAACGCAGCCGCCGTGACCGGTGCCGGCGCGGGTGCGGCCGCGGGCTTCGGCGCCGGCGCGGCGGCGGCCGGGGCGGGCGCCGGCTTCGCGGCAGGCGCCCCTCCCGCCATCGCCGCTTCGATATCCGCCTTCACGATCCGCCCGGACGGGCCGGAGCCCTTCAGCGCGGCAAGCTCGATGCCCGCCTGCTTCGCCATCCGGCGCGCGAGCGGCGAGGCGAAGGTGCGGTCGCCGCCGGCGTGGCCATTGCCCTTCGGCGGCAGCGGCTGCGGGTTCAGCGCCACCTGCTCGGCCTTGGCGACGGCGGGTGCGGCGGCCGGCGCGGCCGGCGCGGGTGCCGCTGCCGTGCCGCTGCCATCGTTCAGCACCGCGATCGGTGCATTCACCGCCACGTTCGCCGTGCCACCGGCGACGAGGATCTTCTCCAGCACGCCCTCGTCGACGGCTTCCACTTCCATGGTCGCCTTGTCGGTCTCGATCTCGGCGATCACGTCGCCGGCCTTGATCGTATCGCCTTCCTTCTTCAGCCAGCGCGCCAGCGTGCCCTCGGTCATGGTCGGCGACAGGGCCGGCATCAGGATGTTGATCGACATCGCTCTTCGCTTCCCTACCGGTACAGCACGCGCTTGGCCGCGGCGGAAATGTCCTCGACGCGCGGCAGTGCCAGTTTCTCCAGGTTCGCGGCATAGGGCATCGGCACATCGGCGCCGTGCACGCGCACCACCGGCGCATCCAGCCAGTCGAAGCACTGCTCCATCGCCACCGCGGCCAGCTCGCTGCCGATGCCGGCGAACGGCCAGCCCTCCTCGACACTGACCAGGCGGTTGGTCTTCTTCACGCTTTCCACGATCGTCGCGGTATCCAGCGGGCGGATGCTGCGCAGGTTGATCACCTCCGCCTCGATCCCTTCCTTGGCCAGCGCCTCGGCCGCCTTCAGCGAATAATCGACCATCAGGCTGAAGGCGACGATGGTCACGTGCTTGCCGGCCCGTTCCACCTTCGCCTTGCCGATCGGCAGGATGAAGTCGGGGTCTTCCGGCACCTCGCCGGAATGGCCGTACAGGATCTCGTTCTCCAGCACGATCACCGGATTGGGGTCGCGGATCGCGGCGCGCAGCAGGCCCTTGGCGTCGGCCGCCGACCAGGGCGAGACCACCTTCAGGCCGGGGCAGTGCGCATACCAGCTGGCGTAGCACTGCGAATGCTGGGCGGCGACGCGGGCGGCCGCGCCGTTGGCGCCGCGGAACACGATCGACGTGCCCATCTGGCCACCGCTCATGTACAGCGTCTTGGCCGCCGAGTTGATGATCTGGTCGATCGCCTGCATCGAGAAGTTGAAGGTCATGAACTCGACGATCGGCTTCAGCCCGTTCATCGCCGCCCCCACCGCCAGGCCGGTGAAGCCGTGTTCGGTGATCGGGGTGTCGATCACGCGCTTCGGCCCGAACTCGTCGAGCATGCCCTGGCTGATCTTGTAGGCGCCCTGGTACTGGGCAACCTCCTCGCCCATCAGGAACACGTCCTGGTCGCGCCGCATCTCGACCGCCATGGCCTCGCGCAGCGCCTCGCGCACGGTCATGGTCTTGGTCGGGCCCCAATCCTTTTCCGGTGCGGCGGATGCCGCGGCCGGTGCGGCCGCCACCGGCGCCGCCGCTGCCGATGCTGGTCCGGGTGCTGGTCCGGGTGCTGGTCCGGGCGCGGGTTCGGGCGCCTTGGCCGCGGGCGCCGGTTCGGCCGCACCCCCCTCGCCGTTCAGCCGCGCGATCGGGGTGTTGACGGCGACGTTCTCGGTGCCTTCGGCCACCAGGATCTTGCTCAGCACGCCTTCGTCGACGGCCTCGACCTCCATGGTCGCCTTGTCGGTCTCGATCTCGGCGATCACGTCGCCCGCCTTGATGGTGTCGCCCTCGCGCTTCAGCCATCGCGCGAGCTTGCCCTCGGTCATGGTCGGCGACAGCGCGGGCATCAGGATGTCGATCGGCATCGCTCAGCGCGCCCCTGCTGCTGCGGGTTCAACCAGCACGTCGGTCCAGAGTTCGCTTTCCGGCGGTTCGGGGCTGTCCTGCGAGAACTGCGCCGCCGCCTGCACGATCTCGCGCACCTCGGCCTCGATCGCCTTGATCTGGTCTTCCGTCGCCCCCATCCCGAGCAGGGCGGCGCGCGCGTGCTCGATGCAGTCGTTGCGCTCGCGCACGTCCTGCACCTCCTCCCTGGTGCGGTACTTCGCCGGGTCGCTCATGGAATGGCCGCGATAGCGATAGGTCAGCACCTCCAGCAGGTACGGCCCCTTGCCGGCGCGGCAGTGCGCCACCGCCTTCTGCCCGGCTGCCTTCACCGCCATCACGTCCATGCCGTCGACCTGCTCGCCGGGCAGGTTCCATGGCGATCCGGCCTTGCTGAAGTCGCGCGCGGCGGTGGCGCGGTGCTGGGCGGTGCCCATGCTGTAGCGGTTGTTCTCGATGATGTAGACGACCGGCAGTTTCCACAGCGCGGCCATGTTGTAGCTCTCGTATACTTGGCCCTGGTTGGCAGCGCCCTCGCCGTAATAGGTGAGCGAGACCCGGTCGTTGCCGCGATACCAGTTGCTGAAGGCAAGCCCGGTGCCGAGCGAAACCTGCGCGCCGACGATGCCATGGCCACCGAAGAACCCCTTCTCGGCCGAGAACATGTGCATCGAGCCGCCCTTGCCCTTGGAATAGCCGCCGATGCGCCCGGTGAGCTCGGCCATCACGCCCTTGGGGTCCATGCCGCAGACCAGCATGTGGCCGTGGTCGCGATAGCTGGTGATCACCTGGTCGCCGGGGCCGATGCAGGCCTGCATGCCCACCACCACCGCCTCCTGCCCGATATAGAGGTGGCAGAATCCGCCGATCAGTCCCATGCCATAGAGCTGGCCGGCGCGCTCCTCGAAGCGTCGGATCAGCACCATCATGCGGAAGGCGTCGAGCAGTTCCTCGCGGGTCATCGACGCCGCGCCCTTTGCTGGCCTGCGCTTGGCACCGCCGGTCGCGGCAGCCTCGGCTTCCTGCATCGTTCTCTCCCTCGCTCTCGGCGTGATACTCAGACGTAGACGGGGCGCGCGGCAAGGGCAAGTTGGCTTTCCGCCAATGCCTTGCGGTGTGCGGTGCGGCATCGCGCACTTTCGCCCGCATCAGGCGGCCCGAGACCGCCCCCTGCCGGGCGATCAGTTCAATCCGATCCTGTGTGGCCCTGGTCACACGATAGTCGCAGCAAGGATGGCATTGATGCTGTGGGGTCCGGTCATCCGACCGGCGTGCGCGAGGGGCGGCGCGGGAGGCATCATGTTGGACAGCAGGGCTACAGGAGCGGCAACCGCGATGGCGGCGTTCGGATCCGCACCCGACTTCGCGACCCTGTTGCGCCATGCCGCGGTGCCGCTGCTGCTGCTGCACCTGGATTCGACGGCGCTCTGGGCGAACGAGGCGGGGGCGCGCCTGGTCGAGCAGGCGGGGCCGTTGCAGCGGCTCGGCGCGCGCGTGCTGCCGCGGGCACCGCAGGCGGCCCTGCCCTTCGCCCGCGCGCTGGCCGATGCCGCCACCGTGCCGGTGCTGCTGCGCCTGCCGGGACCGGACGGAATGCCCCGGCAGTTGCGGCTGATACCGGCTTCATGCCTGGGCGGCACGCCGGCGGTGCTGCTCGCCGCCGATCCCGGCCCGGACTGGCGCCCTGCCCCGGAGCTGATCGCCCAGGCGCTGGGGCTGACGCGGGTGCAGGGCGAACTGGTAAGCCTGCTTTGCACCGGCATCGGAACCGAGGCGCTGTGCGCGCGCCTGCGGCTCAGCCCGCATACGCTGCGCGCGCACCTGTCGCTGCTGCTGGCCCGCACCGGTGCCGCGAACCGTACTGCCCTCGTTGCGATGGTGATGCAGCGCGTGCTGCCGCTGCTGCTGGTCGGCGCGCACCGGCCCCGCCCGGCTGGGCGGGAAAATCTTCCTGGCAATCACTCCGAAGAAACAATGGTTAACGCCAGTCAAACTCCAAGTCCCTGAACAAACCAGCAGAAGGGCTGGCCTGAAGGGACGCGGAGAAATACCATGGCCTACACGTTCAGCCTTGACAGCAGTACCAAGTTCTTCCTCGACGGCACCTGGGTCGACGACTATGTCGATCTCAGCGACAACCTGATCAATACGTTCGAGGCGGTGGACGAGGATGGCAACGACCTGCCCGAGGACGTCGACCTCAACGCGGGCGGCATCGGCTGGTTCCGCACGCTGAGCATCACCGGCGGCGGCGGCAACGACACCGTGATGGCCGGCAACGACGTGCTGGTGCGGCTCAAGATCACCACCAAGGGCGGCGACGACTGGCTGGAAGGCGGCCGCAACAAGGACGTCATCGTCGCCGGCAACGGCGACAACGTGGTCTACGGCTACGACGGCGATGACCAGATCACCGCCGGCATCGGCAACGACCTGGTCGACGGCGGGGCCGGCAACGACAAGATCCACGCCGGCGCCGGCGACAACGAGGTCTATGGCGGCGACGGCAACGACACGATCAACGCCAATGGCGGCAATGACCACGTCGAAGGCGGCGACGGCAACGACGTGATCAACGCCGGCGACGGCAACAACTTCGTCTCGGGCGACGGCGGCAACGACCAGATCTCGACCGGCGCCGGCGACGACGTGATCGACGGCGGCGACGGCAACGACGTGATCAACAGCGGCGATGCGGTGTTCTTCGACTATGTCGATGGCGGC
This sequence comes from Acetobacteraceae bacterium, assembly GCA_020853405.1. Classification (GTDB taxonomy): domain Bacteria; phylum Pseudomonadota; class Alphaproteobacteria; order Acetobacterales; family Acetobacteraceae; genus JADYYZ01. The sequence goes on along the minus strand of JADYYZ010000490.1, from coordinate 803 downwards.
GACGGGGCCGACACGATCACCACCGGCAACGGCCACGACGAGGTCTATGGCGGCGCCGACAACGACTATATCCGCACCAACGACGGCAACGACTATGTCGAGGGCGGCGACGGCAACGACCGGATCGAGACCGGCGCCGGCAACGACATCGCGCTCGGCGAAGGCGGCGACGACCTGATGAAGGGCGGCGACGGCCACGACTACATGGAAGGCAACGACGGCAACGACGCGCTCTATGGCGAGGCCGGCGACGATACGCTGTCCGGCGGCGACGGCAACGACACGGTCTCGGGCGGCGACGGCAACGACGTGCTCGATGGCGGCGACGGCAACGACACCATCTATGCCGGCGCCGGCGAGGACGCGGTCTCCGACGGCGCCGGGCGCGACCGGGTGTACCTGTCCGACGGCGCCAACGACGTGCTCGACAATGCCGTCGACGTTGAACGCGACGTGTTCATCTGGGACCGGCTCTACGACCCGTCGCTGGCGGAGTGGGACACGCTGTCCTATTTCGACATCACCGGGGCGAAGACCAACGACGTGCTCGATTTCTCGCGGCTCGGGCGCAACCTGGTCGCCGAGTTCTACGGCTCCTCCGACGGCGAAACCGGCGCCTTCGCGGTGTTCGCCAGCGAGGCGGCGCGGGACGTGGGCGATGCGAGCCTGGTCGTCGAATGGCTGGATGGCTCGGGCGGGCCGGTGAATATCGGCATCGCCAGCAGCTCCGATATCCGCATCGGGCTGGGCTGGAAGGTCTATGATGCGGTGAGCGGCGACACGATCATCTAGCCCGCCACCGT
>JADYYZ010000489.1 GCA_020853405.1 Acetobacteraceae bacterium | reverse complement strand
CGGCTTGGGCGAGGCTCGGCCCGGCAACGAACCAGAGGAGACGACATGTCGGAACTGTCCCGCCGCGACCTGATGGCGGCCTCGCTTGCGGCCGGCGTCATCCTGCCGCTCGGCACGCCCGCCCGAGCCCAGGGCAAGCCCGCCGAGCTGAAGGTCGGGATGGCGACCTTCCTGTCCGGCGGCGCCTCGGTGTTCGGCGTGCCGGGGCGCAACGCCGCCGAGCTGTTCATCGAGCGCATCAACCGCGCGGGCGGCATCGGCGGCGTGCCGGTGCGGCTGATCGTGATCGACGAGGCGCCGGGCGTCGACCACCTGGTCGGCGAGATCCGCCGCCTCGTGCAAAGCGAGCGCGTCGATGCGCTGCTGACCGCGATCAGCTCCGGCTCGTGCCTGGCCTGCGCGCCCTTGAACGAGGAACTCGGCGTGCCCACGCTGCTGTGGGACTGCGGCACGCAGCGCATCTTCGAGGAGCGGAGCTACAAGTTCGTTGCGCGGAGCCAGGCCAACGCCACGCCCGAGGTGCTTTCGGCGCTGCTCTACACGCTGAAGCAGAAGCCCGATTTCCGCACCATCGCGGTGATCAACCAGGACTATGCCTGGGGCCGTGATTCCTGGGAGATCTGGCGCACCGCGATGGAGGTGCTGAAGCCCGGCGTGCGGGTGGTGGCGGAACTGTTCCCCCGCCTCGGCGCCACCGACTTCTCGACCGAGATCACGCGGCTGCAGGCACTGCGGCCCGATATCGTGTTCAGCACCTCCTGGGGCGGCGACCTCGACACCCTGATCCGCCAGGCGGCCGAACGGCGCCTGTTCGAGCGCAGCACCTTCGTGCTGGCGCTTGCGGAATCCTCGCTGGAGCGGGTCGGGCGCACACTGCCGGCCGGCGTCATCATCGGTGCCCGCGGCGATCACTGGTACCTGCACCCGACCGCCAAGGACACCCCGGCGATGAAGGAGTTCGTGGCGGAGTACAAGGCCAAGACCGGCCAGGTGCCGATCTATCCCACCTTCCACGCCCAGCAGGCGGTGAGCGCGCTGAAGACCGCCTACGACAAGGCGATCGCGGCCAACGGCGGCAACTGGCCGAGCCCCGCCCAGGTCGCCGCCGCCTTCAAGGGGCTGGAATTCCAGACGCTGACCAGCGGCACCATGAAGATCCGCGAGGACGGACAGGGGCTCGAGCCGCAGCTGATCGGCACCACGCTGCACCACGACAGCATCCCGCACGCGGTGATGACCGACATGATCATCGTCCCGCCCGAGCTGGTGACCACGCCGGCGGGCCAGAAGAGCGTCGACTGGCTGAAGACCCTGAAGCCCGACATGCTGGCCCAGGTGCCGGCACCGCTGCCGTTCCGGGCGTGACGATCGGCGCTATGGCCAGGCGCCCTGCCCCGCTCCCACCGGGAGCGGGGCGGGACGGCGGCGGCGGCGCACGCGGGCCGATCTGATGGACCTGCTGCTCGGCCTCGCGCTGCTCGATGGGCTGGCCTATGCGGCGCTGGTGTTCATGGTCGCGGTCGGGCTCACGCTGGTGTTCGGCGTGATGCGCGTGCTGAACGTCGCGCACGGCAGTTTCTTCGCGATCGGCGGCTACCTCGCTGCCTCGATCGGCATCTTCATCGCCGCACAGAACCTGCCGCCCGCGCTGGCCTTCGCCGGCCTGGTGCTGGCCGCGATACTGGTCGGGGGGGTGCTCGGCAGCCTCGTCGAATCGATGCTGCTCGCGCGCATCTACGCCAAGGAGCAGGTGCTGCAGCTGCTGGTGACCTTCGCGCTGTTCATGATCCTGGAGGACGTGCAGAAACTGGTCTGGGGCGTGCAGCCGGTGTTCCAGGACACGCCGGTGAAACTGCTGGGCACGATCGACGTGCCGTTCGGTCACGATGTGATCACCTATACCGTCTATCAGCTGTTCGTGCTGCCGGCGGTTGCCGCGGTCACCCTGCTTGGCCTCATCCTGTTCCTGCGTCGCACCCTGACCGGGCGGCTGATCGTCGCGGTCACGCTCGACCGCGAAGCGGCAACCGCGATGGGCATCGATGCCCAGAGGATCTTCCTGTTCACCTTCGCGTTCGGCGCCTTCCTGGCCGCGCTCGGCGGCGCGCTCGCCTCGCCGACCACCTCGCTGGTGCCGGGGGTCGGCACCAACATGATCGTGCTGTCCTTCGCGGTGGTCGCGACCGCCGGCCTCGGCCAGATCGAAGGGGCGATGCTGGCCTCGCTGCTGCTCGGGATCGGCCGGTCGATCGCGGTCTACTACGCGCCTGAGTTCGAGGTCGTGGTGCCCTATCTGATCATGGTCGCGGTGCTGCTGGTGCGCCCGCAGGGCCTGTTCGGCGTGGTGGAGACCAGGCGCGTATGACCCGGCCCGCCTCGATTGCATCGACCCGGCTGCTGCCGCCCGCGATCGTGCTGGTCGGCGTCCTGGTCGTTGCCGCGGTCTTCCTGCCCTGGCTGAAGTTCGTGCTGACGATCGCGATGGCCAAGGCGCTGGCGGTGCTTGGCATCCTGCTGCTGCTGCGCGCCGGCCAGGTCAGTTTCGGCCATGCCCTTTATATTGTGCTTTCGGCCTATACGGTCGCCTTCGCGGCGCAGAACCGATTCCTCGCCGACATCCTGCTGCTGCTGCCGATGGGCATCCTGATGTCGGCGGCGCTGGGGCTGCTGGTGGGGCTGTTCGTTGCGCGCTACCGCGACATCTTCTTCGGCATGCTGAACCTTGCCTTTTCCATGGTGTTCTATTCGCTGCTGGAGAAGGTTTATTCGATCACCCACGGCACCGACGGCATCCGGGTTGCCCAGCCCAGCATCGCCGGCATCGTGCTCGATCGCGTGGCCTATGAATGGGCGGTGTTCGCGATCGCGCTCGCGCTGGCCTGTGCCGCGGCCTTCCTGTGCCATCGCTACCTGATGAGCCCTGCGGGCCAGGCGCTGGCCGGCATCAAGACGCGCGAGACGCGGCTGGAGTTCGCCGGGCTTTCCGCCAAGCGGGTGCTGCTGCTGGCCTATGTGCTGTCGGCGGCGCTGGCCGGCGCCGGCGGCACGATCATCGCCTGCGCGACCCGGCACGTGACCCCCTTGCTCGGCTACTGGACCGCCTCGGGCGAGCTCGTGTTCATCGCCATCCTGGGCGGCATCGGCAGCGTGCTGGGGCCGCTGTTCGGCGCGGTGGCCTTCGAGCTCGTGCGGGTTTATGCGGCCGCCGCCTTCGCCAACACCTGGCAGATGATCCTGGGCGCGGTGCTGCTTGGCATCATCCTGTTCGCCGCGCGCGGCCTGTGGGGCATCTACGAGGACCTCTCGGCGCGGCGGGCGGGGCCATGACCGCGCTGCTGGAGGCAACCGGGCTGAAACTCGCCTTCGGCGGGGTGCGTGCGGCCGACGGCATCGACCTTGCCATCAACGAGGGCGAGCAGCTCGCGATCATCGGCCCGAACGGCGCCGGCAAGACCACCTTCATCAACATGGCCACCGGCTATCTGCGCCCGAACGCGGGGCGCATCCGCTTCGCCGGGCACGACATTACAGGCTTGTCGCCCCGCAAAATCGTGCGCCTGGGGATCGCGCGCAGTTTCCAGATCCCGCAGATGTTCACCGAACACAGCGTGATCGAGAATGTCGCGCTGATCGTCGCGATCCAGCGCGGCCGGTTCCTCAACATCCTGCGCCCGCTGCTCGATGCCGATACCGCCGGCCGCGCGCGCGACCTGCTCGACCAGTTCGGCCTCATCGAGCTGGCCGGCGCGCCCGCCAGCGCGCTGAACGAAGGGGCACGCAAACTGGCCGACATCGCGATGGCGCTGGCGCTGGAACCGCGCGTGCTGCTGATGGACGAGCCGACCAGCGGCGTCGCCAGTTCCGAAAAGCGGGCAGTGATGGACCGCCTGGCCGCCGTGCTGCGCACCCACAAGATCACCAGCGTGTTCGTCGAACACGACATGGACGTGGTCGAGCGCTACGCCGACCGCGTCGCGGTCTGGAGCCAGGGGAAGATCGCCGCCCTTGGCCCGCCCGCCGCGATCCTGGCCGATCCCGTGGTGCAGCGCGAGGTGATCGGCGTACAGGTCGATTCCCGGCAGGTCGGGCATGCTGTGGGTTGAGGGGGCAGCGGTCTCGTTCGGCGCCACCCGCATCCTGCGCGAGGTGACGCTTTCGGTGCCGGCGGGCCAGCGGGTGGCGCTGGTCGGCCGCAACGGCGCGGGCAAGACCACCACCTTGCGCGCGATCATGGGCCTCGTCGGCGCTTCCGCCCGCCGCTTCGAGTTCGACGGCACCGACCTGAAGACCGTGCCGGCGCACCGGCGAACCAGGCTGGGTATCGGCTATGCCCCCGAGGAGCGCCGCCTGTTCGGCCCGTTCAGCGTGCAGGAGAACATCCTGCTGCCGGCGCAGGTGCTGCGGCTGCCGCAGGCGGAGATCGCGCGGCGGTTCGAGCGCGTGCTCGCGGTGCTGCCGGAACTGCGCGACCTGGCCGCGCGCAAGGCAGCCGGGCTTTCGGGCGGCCAGGGCAAGATGGTCGCGCTCGGCCGCGCGCTGATGGCAGGCACGAAACTGCTGCTGCT
>JADYYZ010000488.1 GCA_020853405.1 Acetobacteraceae bacterium | reverse complement strand
GGCTGGACGTGCGGCTCGGCGCCGGCGAACTCGCCTATGCCCGGCTCGATGCCCGCGATGTCAGGCTGGTTGCCGTGCAGCACCCGGGCCGGATCGCGGTCGAGGAGCTGCTGCTCACGGCATCGGGTGCGCGCTTGCAGGCAGCGGCCGCGCTGACGCCGGGCGAGGGCGGCACCCGCATCGAGGCATCCGCTGCCCTGCTGGAAGGCGAGCTCGACGCGCTCCGCCGCGCCTTGCGCATCCGGCCCCTGCCGCTTGCCGGCCCGTTGCAGGCGCGGCTTTCGATCGCAGCGGTCGGCGCGACGATGAACCGGGCATTCCACCAGGCGAAGGTCGATATCGTGGTCGCGATGCAGGGCGGCACGGTGGCGCGGTCGGTGATCGAGATGGCATCGACCAATCTGCGCGCGCTGTTCCGCCGGGCGGAAGGCAACACGCGCCTGACCTGTCTGCTGGCCGTGATCGACATGGCGGCGCTGCGGGGCGAAGTATCGCCGATCCGCATCCGTGCTGCGACCGGCACCGTGGTCGGCCAGGGGCGCTTCGACCTCTCCCGCCGCACACTCGACCTGGTGATCGGCAGCCAGCGCGACACCACGGAGTTCCTCGCGCTCGACGTGCCGGTGCGAGTCTACGGGTCGTTCGCCGATCCCGATATCGGGCTGTCGGAATGGTCGCCGGCAAGCCGCGGCCGGCTTGGCGCGGGCGATGACGTCTCCGCCCTGCCGGAGGAGCTACGCTCGTTCGCGCGGGAAAATCCCTGCTACCGGGCGCCGCGGCGGCGTTGAGGCCGGTCGCTTCAACCCGGGGCGATCAGGCCCTATAGGCCAGGGCCACGCACGGAAGGAAAAAGCCCAGCATGCGCCGTCTGCTTGTCGTTGCCGCCCTGTCGCTGCTGGCGGCGATCCCGGCCCTGGCCCAGGATTATCCGGGCCGCGAGCCGATCCGGCTGGTCGTCTGCGCGCCGGCCGGCAGCACCGTCGACCTGACCGCGCGGCTCTGGGCCGAGGCGCTGAAGGACCGGCTTTCCGCCACCTTCCTGGTCGAGCCGCGGCCGGGCGGGGGCGGGGTGATCGGCGCCCAGGCGGTGGCGCAGGCGCGGCCCGACGGCCACACGCTGGGGGTCTGCTTCCCTGGCCCCTTCACCATGCGCCCGCACCTCCAGCCCACCCCGGGCTTCGATCCGCTTTCCGACCTGAGGCCGGTCGCGATCCTGATGACCGCGCCGTTCGTGTTCGCGGTCGATGCCGGCGTCGCGCGCGACCTGCCGGCGTTCCTCGCGGCGGCGAAGGCGCGCGACCTTTCCTATGCGAGCGTCGGCCAGGGCAGCCTTTCGCATCTGGGCATGGAACTGTTCATGGCCCGCACCGGCGTGAAACTGGTGCACGTGCCCTATCGCGGCAGCCCCGAGGCGATCACCGATCTGCTTGGGGGGCGTGTGTCTGCCTTCATCACGCCGCTGTCGTCGGTGCGGGGGCAGCTGGCCGAGGGCAGGATCGCCGCGCTGTTCACCACCGGGCCTGACCGCATGGCGCAGCTGCCCGCGGTGCCGACCGCGCGCGAGGCGGGCCTCCCCGCCCTCGAGGTGCTGACCTGGCACGGGCTGTTCGCGCCCGCCGCCACGCCACTGCCGGTGATCGCGACACTCTCCGCTGCCGTGCTGGAGGCGGCGAGGACCGACCGGCAGCTGAAGGAGGGTCTGGCGCGTGCCGGCAGCGACCTCGCGACACTGACGCCGGAGCAGGCGGCGGCACTGATCCGGGCGGAAAGCGCCACCTGGGAAGGCGTGATCCGGGCCGCGGGCATCAAGGCTGAGTAGCGGCCGCCGCCTACCGCTTCGGCAGCCGCGCCTCGATCGCGTCCCAGATCGGCACCTCGAGGCGGGTGCCGTCGAAATGCGTGATCTCCTGCAGCCCGGTGGGCGAGGTGACGTTGATCTCGGTCAAATAGTCGCCGATCACGTCGATGCCGACGAAGATCAGCCCGCGCGAGGCGAGTTCCGGCCCGATCGCGGCGCAGATCTCCTTCTCGCGATCGGTCAGGCTCGATTTCTCCGGCCTGCCGCCGACATGCATGTTGCTCCGCGCCTCGCCGGCCGCGGGCACCCGGTTGACCGCGCCCATCGCGACGCCATCGACCAGCACGATCCGCTTGTCGCCCTGGCGCACGGCCGGGACGTAGCGCTGCACCACCAGCGGCTCGCGATAGAGCTGGCTGAAGGTTTCCAGCAGGGCGTTGAAGTTCTCGTCGTCGGGCTTGATGCGGAACACGCCGATGCCGCCGGCGCCGAACAGCGGCTTCAGGATGATGTCCTCGTGCCGGGTGCGGAACTCGCGGATGGCGCCGGCATCGGCGGTGATCAGCGTCGGCGGCATCAGTTCGGGGAATCGTGTGACGAACAGTTTTTCCGGCGCGTTGCGCACCTCGGCCGGGTCGTTCACCACCAGCGTCCTGGGGTGGATGTGCTCCAGCAGGTGCGTGGCGGTGATATAGGCGAGATCGAAGGGCGGGTCCTGGCGCATCAGCACCACGTCCATCGTCGCGACGTCCAGCATCTCGGTCGGGCCGAGGGTGAAGTGGTTGCCCTTCTCGCGCCGCAGCGAAAGCGGGTTGGCGCGCGCCAGCAGCCGGTGGCCTTCCAGCGCCAGCGCGCGCGGGTGGTAGTGCCACAGCACGTGGCCGCGCGCCTGGGCTTCAAGGCCCAGCGCGAAGGTGCTGTCGGCGTCGATGTTGATATGCTCGATCGGATCCATCTGGATCGCGATTTTCAGGCTGCGTGGCATCGGCGCATCTCTCCGGGAGGGACGGTGCCGCGATCAATTCAGGCTTTGGCCTGCCTTGTCCAGCGGGGCAGGGCGGCGTCAGGGCAGCGGTGGCGCCGCGGCTGCGATTGTCGGCACCGGCTCGCTTTTCAGCCGCACATGGCTGACCACGCGGGCAACGCCGCCGATGCCGCGCGCGATCTCGAGAACGGTGTCGAGCTCGTCCTGGCTGCGCGCGATGCCCAGCAGATAGACGGTGCGGTTGACCGTATCGAACACGTAGTTCACCGCGTTCACCTTGGCATCGAACACCAGGGCGGCGCGCAGCTGGGCAGAGATCCAGGCATCGGCCGGCGCGTCCAGCAGGGTTCGCTGGTCGGTGACCTCGATCTCGTCGATCACCTCCTTCACCCCCGGCACTGTCCAGGCCAGCCGCACCGCCTGGACGCGGGTCGGCGGGTACTGCACCGAACCGGTCAGCAGCACCCTTCCTTCGTGGATGGTGGTGTCGATCAGCCGGAAGATCGCGGGGTCGTTGCCGAGCCAGGCCTCGTTGATGCCGAGCGCGATCGCATTGTCGTCGATGCCGGCGGCCAGCCCGCGGTCCTGCATCATCATCCGCCCGCCGGTCGCGCCGGCGGTCAGCGCGAGCCCGACCGGCGAGAACAGGCCCTCGCAGCCGCCGCCCGCCAGCAGGGAAAGGGCAACCAGCGCGGCGGCCGGCCGCATCAGCCGGCCTGCGGCACCATCCGGCCCAGTTTCCTGCCGCCGAAGATGTGCATGTGCAGGTGCGGCACCTCCTGGCCGCCATCGACACCGATATTGGCGAGCACCCGGTAGCCCGCGGCCTCGACTCCCAGCAGCCGGGCGGTCTCGGCGATGGCGCGCAGGAAGCCCGCGATCTCGGCATCGGGCGCGCGGGCCGCGAAGTCGGGCCAGTCGAGATAGGCGCCCTTGGGGATCACCAGCACATGCACCGGCGCCTGCGGGCGGACATCGTGGAAGGCGAGCGCGTGCGCATCCTCGTAGACGATCTTCGCCGGGATCTCGCGGCGGAGGATTTTCGCGAACACGTTCTGGGGGTCGTATTGCTGCGCTGCCATGTCCCATCCTGCCTGCCCCGCTTCATTCCGGCCGCGGGGCGCTACCAGACCTTCCTGGTGTGCGGGGCGGCAGCAAGCGTCACCGCCCGCGCCGCCTTCTCGGCGATGCCGCTTCGCCCTTCGCGTCGCTTCAGCTCGCTCCAGACCTCGGCCGGGACGACGCCGGCATCCACCCACACCACGATCAGGTGATAGAGCAGGTCGGCGGATTCGGTCACCACGGCATCGCGATTGCCGCGGGTCGCCTCGATCACGGTTTCCACCGCCTCCTCGCCGAGTTTCTGGGCGACCTTGGCGCTGCCGCGCGCAAGCAGGCGGGCGGAATGGCTGATCGCCGGGTTGGCGCCCTTGCGCGACAGCACGGTGCGGAACAGGGCGTCGAGCACGGTTGCATCGAGGCTGGCGGCGAGCGGCGCGACGGGCTGCGTAGGAGGCGACGTGGTGGGCGGCGTGGGCGACGGCTTGCGGGCTGCCTTCTTGAGTTCCTTCCTGGCCGCCTTCTTGGCGGGTTTCGTGCTGGCGCCGGCGGCCTCGGCCTGGGGGGCCGTGCTGATGCGGCGCGCCTTCGGCTTGGCGTGCCGCTTCGCCTTGCGTGCCATGGTTCAGGCCGCCTTCGGCGCCGGCGGGCGCACCGGCAGGCCGGCGTCGGCCAGCGCGCGCCGCGCCTCGGCGATGCTGATCTCGCCGAAATGGAAGATCGAGGCGGCGAGCAGGCCGGTGGCACCGGCTTTCGCCCCTTCCACCAGGTGGACGGTGCTGCCGACCCCGCCCGAGGCGATCACCGGAATGCCGACCGCCCGGCAGACCGCGCCCAGCAGATCGAGATCGTAGCCGGCCCGCGTGCCGTCGCGGTCCATGCTGGTCAGCAGGATTTCGCCGGCGCCGAGGCGGGCCACCTCCTCGGCCCAGGCGATCGCATCACGCCCGGCGGCGCGGCGGCCGCCATGGGTGTAGACCTCGAACCCGCCGCCGTCGCGCCGCTTGGCGTCGATCGCCACCACCACGCATTGGCTGCCGAACTTCCCGGCGGCACGCGCGACCAGCGCGGGATCGGCGACGGCGGCGCTGTTGACCGAAACCTTGTCGGCACCCGCCAGCAGCAGCGCCCGGAAATCGGCGACCTCGCGCACGCCGCCGCCGACGGTCAGCGGCATGAAGCAGACCTCGGCGGTGCGGGCGACCACGTCGAGCATGGTGGCCCGGCCGTCGGAGCTGGCTGTGATGTCGAGGAAGGTGAGCTCGTCGGCCCCGGCCGCGTCATAGGCCATCGCCTGCGCCACCGGGTCGCCCGCATCGCGCAGGTCGACGAAGCTCACGCCCTTGACGACGCGGCCGTCCTTGACGTCGAGACACGGGATGATCCGGATGGCCAGCATGCGCGGGGTGGGATGGCGACTCGGGGTCCGTGCAGGTTCAGCGCAGGGATAAAGAACGCATCCAAAAATATCGAAGGTCAAAGGAAATATCGCGCATGCCCTATGCCCGGGCGGCGAGATCGAGTGCTGCCCTGGGGTCGATGCGGCCGTCATACAGCGCGCGGCCCAGGATCGCCCCTTCGATGCCCTGGCCGGCGATCTCCCGCAGGCGGGCGAGATCGGCAAGGCCGGCAAGCCCGCCCGAGGCGATCACCGGCGTGGTCAGAGAGGCCGCCAGCGCTGCGGTCGCCTCGATGTTCAGCCCGGCCAGCATGCCGTCGCGCTCGATGTCGGTGTAGATGATCGCGCCGACGCCGGCATCCTCGAACATCAGGGCGAGGTCGGGGGCGGCAAGCGAGGTCGTCTCCGCCCAGCCTTCGGTCGCCACGCGGCCGCCCCTGGCATCGATGCCGACCGCGATCCGGCCGGGAAACGCCCGGCACGCCGCGCGCACCAGCGCCGGGTTCCGGACCGCCGCCGTGCCGAGGATCACCCGCGCCGCGCCAAGCCCGAGCCAGTGTTCGACGCCGGCGAGGTCGCGGATGCCGCCGCCCACCTGGACCTTCAGCGCCGGTACCGCCGCCAGGATGGCGCGCACCGCGTCCCTGTTCACCGACCGGCCGGCGAAGGCGCCATCGAGGTCGACCACGTGCACCCAGCCGAAGCCGACGCCGGCGAAGTGCCGTGCCTGGTCGGCCGGATCGGCGTTGTAGATGGTGGCATCGTCCATCGCGCCGCGGCGCAGCCGCACGCAGGCGCCGTCCTTGAGGTCGATCGCCGGATAGAGCGTGAGCCGGGCCAAGCGCTATCCCTTGGCGGCGCGCGGCGCCCGGCCGAGCAGCTTGAAATAGTAGCGGCCGGCGACCACGCTGCCATCGACCTGGGCATAGGCAGGGTGGGTGCCCCAGCACGCATAGCCAAGCCCTTCATAGAGCGCGATCGCCGCTGCCTGGGTTTCGCGCAGGTCGAGATTGAGCACCCTGACGCCGGTGGCGGCGGCGGTCTCCTCGACGCGGGTGATCAGGCGCCGCGCCAGGCCATGGCCGCGCGCATAGGGGGCGACGAAGGCGTGCGCCAGCGTTGCCGAGAACGCCTGCGCCTCGTTGTTGCGGGGCGGGCGCACCAGCTGCGCGCTGCCGACCACCACGGAATCCATCCTGGCCAGGAACAGCATGCGCTCGGGCACCAGCAGCACGCCGCGGAAATAGGCTTCCAGCACCGGGCGCGGCTGCGGCCGCACCCAGCCGAAGCCGCCACCTTCGATGATGGCGGCGGCGGCGGCCTCGCACAGCTGGTCGAGATCGTCCGACGACAACGCGGTCGCCCGCTCGACCCCGAGTTGCGGAGCCAGCCTGATGCTTCGCTGCAAAAGATCAGCCACGATCGCCTCCCTGGCCCCCGCGTGCCGCGCCCCGACTCGCTGGCCCCGGTTTTTCGGGCCCCGCGTCGCAGGCTAGCACGAACCGGTCAACAGCGTCTTGCCGGCCTGGTCGGGCAGCGCCTGGCCGGCCGGCGGGCATGGCTGCCAGGCCAGGAAGTTGGCGAGAAACCGAAGCCCGGTTTCCTGGCTTTTTTCGGGATGGAACTGGGTGCCCGCGAGATTGCCCCGCGCCACCGCGGCGACCACGCTGCCGCCATAGTCGGTGCTGGCCAGCACCTCCTCCCGGGCAGCGTCGGCGAGCGCGTAGGAATGCACGAAATAGACGTAGTCGCCGGGGGCGATGCCCGCCAGCAGCGCGTGGCCCGGCGTGAAATCCAGCCGGTTCCAGCCCATCTGCGGCACGCGCAGCCCCGCGGGCGGGTCGAGCCTGCGGATGCTGCCATGCAGCCAGCCGAGGCCGGCATGCACGCCGTGCTCGAAGCCCCGTTCCGCCATCAGCTGCATGCCGACGCAGATGCCGAGGATCGGCCGCCCGGCGGCACGCACCGCTTCCAGCGCCGCCAGCATGCCGGGAATCCCGAACAGCCCGGCCCGGCAATCGGCGAAGCTGCCGACGCCCGGGATCACCACGCGGTCGGCGTCGCGCACCTGGGCGGCATCATCGGTGACGACGATGCGGGCGGCGCACCCGTGATCCGCGGCGGCGCGCGCCAGCGCTTTCGCAGCACTTCGAAGGTTGCCGCTGCCGTAATCGATCACCGCGCATGCCCCGCTCATCGCCCGGTCCCGAAACTGTCGGCGGCGAGGCCCGGCGACAGGATCAGCGCGCGCGCCAACGCCTGGTCGGCATTGTCGGCGATCACCGCGCCTTCCAGGCGATAGCCGCGGCGCTCCAGCGTGACGCGGCGCAGGTCGTGGGCGAAGGCGGCGGTGGCGAGTGCCAGCGCGATCGCGGCCGCGGTGCCGGCACGCGGCAGCGCCTCGCCGAGCACGCCGGCCAGGATGGCGGCCGCGAGCCAGAACACGCTGCACAGCCAAAGCCGGTGCAGCAGGAGCCAGGGCAGCGGCAGCAGCAGCGCCCACCAGGAGAACCCCTCGGGCACCAGCACGGGGCTTCGGCCCGGGCTGACATGCAGCGTGTAGCTCCTTCCGCTCACGCAAGCATGCCCTTGCTGGAGGGCACGCTGCCCGCCGCGCGGGGATCGATCGCGACGGCGGCGCGAAGTGCCCGCGCAAGCCCCTTGAAGCAGGATTCCGCGATGTGGTGGCTGTTGGTGCCTGCCTTCAGCGTCACGTGCAGCGTGATGCGCGCGTTCATCGCGAAGGCGCGGAACCATTCCGCGACCAGCTCGGTGTCGAACGCGCCGATCCGTTCGGTGGGGAAGGTGACGTTCCAGGCAAGGTGGGGGCGGCCGGAAATATCGACCACGACCTCGGCCAGCGCCTCGTCGAGCGGGCAGAGCGCGTGTGCATAGCGGGTGATGCCGGCCTTGTCGGCGAGCGCGGTCGCGAACAGGGCGCCCAGCACGATGGCGCAATCCTCGGTCGTGTGGTGGTCATCGACGTGGCGGTCGCCCCTGGCGGCGAGCGTGATGTCGAACAGGCCGTGCCTGGCCAGCTGCACCAGCATGTGATCGAGGAAGCCGATGCCGGTGTCGATCGCGTGGCTGCCGGTGCCGTCCAGCACCAGGCGGGCGGTGATCTCGGTCTCGGCCGTGGTGCGGCGGGTTTCGGCGGCGCGCATGGGCTCCCTGTAGCCCCGCGCTCGCCGGGACGGCAAGGCAGGGGAGCTCGCGGTGCGGTTGCCAGCCGGCCAGGCCGGGGCCACTTAAGCCCGCCATGATCACCCCGAACGATCCCGTAGGCTGGCACGGCACCACCATTCTTTGCGTGCGCAAGGATTCCGCCGTTGCGATGGCAGGCGACGGCCAGGTCTCGCTCGGCCAGACCGTGGTCAAGGGCAACGCGAGGAAGGTGCGACGGGTCGGCGGCGGCGGCGTGCTGGCGGGCTTCGCCGGCGCCACGGCCGATGCCTTCACCCTGCTCGAACGGCTGGAGGCCAAGCTCGAACGCCACCCGGGCCAGCTCGAACGCGCCTGCGTCGAGCTGGCGAAGGACTGGCGCACCGACCGCTATCTGCGCCGGCTGGAGGCCTTCCTGGCGGTGGCCGACAAGGCACGGAGCTTCCTCATCACCGGCAATGGCGACGTGCTGGAGCCCGAGGATGCGATCGTCGCGATCGGCTCGGGCGGCAACTACGCGCTGGCCGCGGCCAAGGCGATGATCGACCGCGCCGACCTGGACGCGGAAGCGGTGGCGCGCCGGGCGCTGAAGATCGCGGCGGAAATCTGCGTCTACACCAACGAGAACATCGCCGTGGAAATCCTCAAGTGAACAACTTTTCTCCCCGGGAAATCGTCTCGGAGCTCGATCGCTTCATCGTCGGCCAGCACGACGCCAAGCGGGCGGTCGCGATTGCGCTGCGCAACCGCTGGCGCCGCCAGCAGCTCAGCGAGGCGATGCGCGAGGAGGTGGTGCCCAAGAACATCCTGATGATCGGCCCGACCGGCTGCGGCAAGACCGAGATCGCCCGCCGCCTCGCCCGCCTTGCGCAGGCGCCGTTCCTGAAGGTCGAGGCGACGAAATTCACCGAGATCGGCTATGTCGGCCGCGACGTCGAATCGATGATCCGCGATCTCGTGGAGATCTCGATCACGATGACGCGCGAGAAGCTGCGCAAGGAGGTCGCCGCCAAGGCGGAGCTGGCAGGCGAGGAACGCCTGATCACGGCGCTGGTGGGCGAGGGCGCATCAGCCGACACGCGCCAGAAGTTCCGGAAAATGCTGCGCGACGGCACGCTGGAACTGCGTGAGGTCGAGGTCAGCATCGCCGAACCCCCTCCCGGCATCCCGATCGCGCAGCTCGACCTGCCGGGTGCCTCCGGCCCGCAGATGGGCAACCTCCAGGACATGCTGGGCAAGATGTTCGGCGGCCGCACCAGGCCCAAGCGGATGACGGTCGCCGATGCCCGCGCGGCACTGATCAGCGAGGAGAGCGACCGGCTGCTGGACAGCGAGCGGGTTGCCAAGGACGCGATCGAGCTCGCCGAGAATGCCGGCATCGTCTTCCTTGACGAGATCGACAAGATCGTCGCCCGCAGCGAGGAAGGGATGCGCGGCGCCAGCGTCTCGCGCGAGGGCGTGCAGCGCGACCTGTTGCCGCTGATCGAGGGCACCACCGTTTCGACCAAGCACGGCCCGGTCAGGACCGACCATATCCTGTTCATCGCCTCGGGCGCGTTCCATCTCGCCAAGCCCGCCGACCTGCTGCCCGAGCTGCAGGGGCGGCTGCCGATCCGGGTCGAGCTCGCCCCGCTCTCGCGCGACGACCTGAAGCGCATCCTGACCGAACCCGAAGCCTCGCTGGTGAAGCAGTACAAGGCGCTGATCGGGGTCGAGGGCGTCACCCTCGATTTCGCCGACGACGCGATCGAGGCGCTGGCCGACCTCGCTGCCGAGATCAACCGCACGGTCGAGAATATCGGGGCGCGGCGGCTGCACACGGTGATGGAGAAGCTGCTGGAGGAGATCTCGTTCAGCGCATCGGACCGCGGCGGCGCCACGATCGTGGTCGATGCCGCCTATGTGAACGAGCGCGTGGCGCCGCTGGCGGCGAACACCGACCTGTCGAAATTCATCCTGTAGCAGGGCCTGGCCCGGCCGCGGCGTCCAGGGCCCGCCCGAGCGAGTCGGAAACGTGCAGGATGTGCGCGCGCATCAGCGCCGCCGCTTCCTCGACCGCGCCGGTGCGACAAAGCCGCAGCAGCTTCGCGTGCTCGCGCTGGGCGCGGCGCTGGTAGTCGATGCTCTGCGACAGCTGGAGCCGGGTATAGCGGTCGGATTCGCGCAGCAGCGTGATCACGATCGCCTGCGCCCGCGGCCGGTTCGCGCGCGCATAGAGGCCGAGATGGAACTCGGTGTTGAGCTCGCCCCAGCGGTTGGCCGCCTGTGCCGCGATCGCCTCGCCATAGTCGCCAAGGATGCGTGCCAGCGCCGCGAAATCGGCGTCGGTCAGGTGCGGCGCCGAATTGCGAAGCAGGTAGGGTTCCAGCATCGCGCGCAGTTCCAGCGTCTCGACCATCCGTTCGCGTGAAAGCGGCGCGACGCTGGCACCGCGCTGCGGCTCGATCCGCACCAGGCCCTCGGCGTCGAGCTGGAACAGCGCCTCGCGCACCGGGATGCGGCTGATGCCGAGTTCGGCGGCGATCATGTCCTGGTGCAGTTTCGCCCCCGTGGCATAGGTGCCGTCGAGGATGCGCCGGCGGATCGCCTCGGTCGCGGCCGCGGCCACGGTGCGGTGGCCGGCACCGGTCCCGCCAAGCCCGATGCCGCCCTCGGTGCTGCCGGCGCTGGCCTGGGCTGCCTTGATCGCCGTCATCGTCGTTGCCGGCGTCGTGGGCCGTGCCATGCGGGTCGTGCTCCCTGGTTCGCGGATAAAGTATAAAATATGCTTGACAATGGGAATTTATAAATCGTACACGGTGCGACGCAGCCAATAAGGAGACGCAGGTGAGCACGAAAATTTCCTGGCGGGGCGTGTTCCCCGCCGTCACCACCCAGTTCCGCAACGACTTCTCGCTCGACATCGAAGCGACCCGAAAGGTGATCGCCGGCCTGATCCGCGACGGCGTCTCCGGCCTCGTGGTCTGCGGCACGGTGGGCGAGAACTGCTCGCTCTCGGCGGCCGAGAAGCAGCAGGTGATCGAAGCCGCGGTCGATGTCGCCAAGGGCCGCGTGCCGGTGATCGCCGGCGTCGCCGAGTTCACCACCCAGTTCGCGATCGAGTCCGCGCGGGTCGCCCAGAAGGCAGGCGTCGATGGCGTCATGGTGATGCCGGCGCTGGTCTACACCGCCCGCCCGCACGAGACGGCGGCGCATTACCGCACCGTCGGCAGCGCCATCGATGTGCCGCTGATGGTCTACAACAACCCGCCGATCTACAAGAACGCCGTCACCCCCGACATCCTGGCCTCGCTCGCCGATGTCGAGACCATCCAGGCGTTCAAGGATTCCTCGGGCGACACCCGTGCCTTCACCGACCTGCGCAACATGGTCGGAGACCGCTTCACCCTGTTCGCCGGTCTCGACGACACCGTCGTCGAATGCGTCATGCTGGGTGCGGTCGGCTGGGTTTCCGGCATGTCGAACGCCTTCCCGCAGGAAGGCGAGGCGCTGTTCCAGATGGCCGCCGCCGGACGCTTCAAGGAGCTGCGCCCGCTCTATGACTGGCTGATGCCGCTGCTGCACCTCGATGCCCGCCCCGACCTCGTGCAGTGCATCAAGCTCTGCGAATCGATCATGGGCCGCGGTTCGGCACTGACCCGCCCGCCCCGCCTCGCGCTTCCCGACGCCGAGCGCCAGGAGATCGAGGCGATGATGAAGAAGGCGCTGGCGACGCGCCCGACCCTGCCGCAGCGCGCCGCCTGATCGCGCGGACGCCGGGCGCGGCAGCGGGGGCGGTGGCGATGGCGGGCGGGTCGCTCGGTGCGCTGGCCGCCTTCGCCGTCGCGCTGGCCGACGAGGCGCGCGCCATGCTGGTCGCCGCCGCCGCCACCCGGCCCGCGCTCGAGGTCAAGCCCGACCGCAGCTTCGTCACCGACCTCGACCGCGCGGTCGAGCTTCGCCTGCGCGAGCTCATCACGGATCGCTTCCCCGCGCACGGCGTGATCGGCGAGGAAGGCGGCCCGCCGGTGGTCGGCGAGCTGACCTGGGTGCTCGACCCGATCGACGGCACCGCCGCCTTCATCGCCGGCATGCCGGTCTATGGCACGCTGATCGCGCTGCTCGACGGCGCGACGCCGGTGATCGGCGTGATCGACCTGCCTTCCACCAGCGACCGCTGGATCGGCATCGCCGGCCAGGCCACTCGCCACGCCACCCGCCACGGCGCAGACCCCTGCGCCACCCGCCGCTGCCCGGCGCTTGCCGAGGCGATCCTGTCGGCATCGAACCCCGATTTCTTCAGCGACGCCGAACGGCCGGCGCTGGCGGCGATGCAGGCCGCCACCGCCTGGCGCATCTATGGCGGTGCCTGCCGTGCCTATGGGCTGCTGGCCTCGGGCCGCACCGACCTCGCGATCGATACACGACTGCAACTATGGGACTACGCCCCCTTCGTGCCGATCATCGAAGGCGCGGGCGGCATCATCACCGACTGGCAGGGACGGAGGCTCACGATGACAAGCGGCCCGCAGATCCTGGCGGCCGGCGACCCGGCGCGCCAGCGCGAGGCGCTGGTGCTGGTCGAGAAGGCGCTGTCGTCGTGAGCGCGCGCGGCGCCGCCGCCAGCCGGGTCGCCTCGGCCGGGCTTGCGATCGAGAACCTGGCCGTCGCCTATGGCGGGGCCCGGGTGATCGAGGGCCTGTCGCTCGTGATCGAGCCGGGCACCTTCTTCACCCTGCTCGGGCCGAGCGGCTGCGGCAAGACGACGCTGCTGCGCACCATCGCCGGCTTCATCCAGGCCGCCGAGGGGCGGCTGATGTTCGGCGCCACCGACGTCACCCGCCTGCCGCCGCACCGGCGCAACATCGGCATGGTGTTCCAGGACTACGCGCTGTTTCCCGACAAGACGGTGTTCGACAACGTCGCCTATGGCCTGCGCGCACGACGCATCGACGAAGCGACGATCAAGGGCAGGGTTGCAAAGGCGCTCGACCATGTCGGGCTCGGCCACCTCGCGGCGCGGCACCCGGCAGCGCTTTCCGGCGGCCAGCGCCAGCGCGTCGCGCTCGCCCGCGCGCTGGTGATCGAGCCGCAGGTGCTGCTGATGGACGAACCGCTTTCCAACCTCGATGCGAAACTGCGCGTGCAGGTGCGCGAGGTGATCTCGGAGCTCCAGCGCGAGGCCGGCATCACCACGGTGTTCGTCACGCACGACCAGGACGAGGCGCTGGCGATGTCCGACCGCATCGGCGTGATGAATCGCGGCAGGCTGGAGCAGGTCGGCCCGCCTTCGGCGATCTATCGCGATCCGGCGACCGGCTATGTCGCCGATTTCGTGGGCGCGGCGAACCTGCTGCGGGTCGAGCTGGCGGCACCAGCGCCGGCGGGCAGCGTCAGCGTCGGCCTGGCTGGAAGCAGCGTGGCCGCGCGCGCGCCGGCCGCGCTGCCGGCGGGCCAGGCGCTGCTGGTGGCGCGGCCCGAGGATATCACGCTGGCCGCCACCGCCCTGCCCGGCGGACCCGCCCTCTCCGGCACGGTGCGGCGGCGCCAGTACCTCGGCAGCCGCACCGAGTACAAGGTCGAGCTCGCGGGCGGCACCCTGGTCGCGGTCACGCTTGCCGGCGACCGGCACGATGCGCATCTGCCGGGCGCGGGCGTACAGCTCGGCTTCGATCCCGCACGCACCGTGGTGCTGGCGTCATGAACCGGCGCGGGCCGGATGTCTGGTTCTGGCTGGCGGCGGCGCTGCTGGTGGTGCTGGCGGTCTTCCTGGTCTACCCGCTGTTCAACATCATCACCGGCAGTTTCGGCACCGGCGGGCGATCGGGCTGGGCGACACTGCTGGCCGAGGTGCGCTACGGCCAGGCGATCGTGAACACCGTGGTGCTGGGCGTCGTGGTCACCTGCACCACGCTGGTGCTGGCGGTGCCGCTTGCCTACGTCGCCGCCCGCTTCGACTTTCCCGGCAAGGCGATCGTCACCGTGCTGCCGCTGATCACGCTGGTGATCCCGGAGGTGATCTCGGCCCAGACCTGGCTGATGCTGCTGGGCAACAACGGCATCATCACCCGCCACCTGGCCGATCACGGCATCGAGCTGCCGAGCTTCTATGGCTGGCCGGGCCTGATCACGGCGCTCACGTTCGGCTACTACACCTACATCTATATCGGCACGCTGGCGGCGATCCGCGGCTTCGATGTGCAGCTGGAGGAGGCGGCACAATCGCTCGGCACGCCGCCCGGGCGCGCGCGGCGGCATGTGATGCTGCCGGTGATCCTTCCGGCGATCCTTTCCAGTGCGCTCCTGGTGTTCACGCTGGTGGTCGGCAACTTCGCCACCGCTGCCATCCTGGGCGGGCGGGTCGGGCTGCTCTCGGTGCTGACCTACCAGGCGGCGGTCGCCGAAAGCGGCTCCGACCCGGTGATGCAGAGCACGCTTGCCAGCGTCTCGATCCTGCTGGTGATGGTGGTGCTGTTCGTGCAGCGCCGCGTGGTCGCGCGCGGGCGGCACGAGGTGGTGCAGGGTCGCGGCGCCCGGCCCGAGCGCCTGCGCGGCAGGCGGGGGCTGGCGATCGGCGCGGCCGCCGGCCTCGTGGTGGTGGTCTCGCTGCTGCCGCTGGCGACGCTTGCCGCCGGTGCCTTCACCCGCGCGCGCGGGCCGGTGATGCGCTGGGGCGAGTGGACGATCCTGAACCTGGAACGGGCGCTGCTGCGGGCGCCCGAGCCGCTGCTGAACTCGCTCGCCTATGCTGCCGCGGCGACCGCGATCGCGATCGCCTTCTCGACGCTGGTCGCGTACCTGATCGTGAAGAAGAAGAACCTGCTGACCCCGGCGCTCGATTACGTCACGGCGCTGCCGCTGGCGCTTTCCGGCACCGCCATCGGCATCGGGCTGCTGATGTCGTTCAATGCCGGCTGGATGCCGCTGACCGGAACCGGGGCGATCATCGTGCTCGCCTACATCGTCCGCCGCCTGTCCTTCGGCATCCGCAACGCCTCCTCCACCCTCTACAACGTCCCGAACTCGATCGAGGAAGCCTCGATCAGCCTCGGCGTGGCGCCGGTCGCGTCGTTCCTCAAGGTGGTGCTGCCGCTGATGGCGCCGGCGATCGCGGCGGCGGCGGTGCTGACCTGGACCACGACGATCGCCGAGCTCAGCGCCTCGATCATCGTCTATTCCGGCGGGCGCGAGACATTGCCGATCCAGATCTACAAGCTGATCGACAGCGGCCTGATGGCGCAGGCCTCGGCCTACGGCCTGATCCTGATCACCATCATCCTGGTGCCGATCCTCGTCGCGACCCGGGTGTTCCGCATCGACCTGTTCGCGTCCCGGGCATGAGCGGGGCGGGAACGGGATCCTTCCAGCAGCACGGAGACACGAGATGACGCACCGCATTTCCCGGCGCACGATCCTTGGCGCGAGCCTTGCCACACCGCTGGCGCTGCCGCGGGCTGCCGCGGCCCAGGGCGGTGGCGTCGTGATCTACACGCCCAACCCCGCGCAGGCCGTCGATGCGCTGAAGGAGGTGGTGGAGCAGGCCCGCCCGCCGATCCGCATCAGCACCATCACCGGCGGCAGCGCGCAGCTGCTGCGGCGGATCGCGGCCGAGGTCGCCCGCCCGCAGGCCGACATCTTCTGGAGCTCAAGCGCCAACACGCTCGGCGACTTCAAGGCGCTCTATCAGCCCTATGCCTCGCCGGAGCTCGCCGCCATCCCGCAAAGCCTGCGCCAGCCGGAGAACCTTTGGACGGCGACCAACGTCCACGTCGTGGTGGCGATGCTGAACACCCGCCAGCTCGGCCGCACGCCGCAGCCGAACAGCTGGGCCGAGCTGCTCGACCCGGCCTGGAAGGGAAGGATCGTGATCGCCGATCCGCTGAACAGCTCCACCGGCTACACCATCCTGTGGGGGGTCGAGCAGCTGCTGGGGGCCGAGGGGCTGAAGAAGCTCGCCGCCAACCTGCGCATCAGCAGCTC
>JADYYZ010000487.1 GCA_020853405.1 Acetobacteraceae bacterium | reverse complement strand
TCGACGTGCCCCGGCCTGATGCATGCCTGCGGCCATGACGGGCACACCGTGATGCTGCTGGGAGCTGCCCGGCTGCTCGCCGAGGAGGGCGGCTTCGACGGCACGGTGCGCTTCATTTTCCAGCCGGCCGAGGAATGGGGCAGGGGGGCCGCCGCGATGCTGGCGGACGGGCTGCTTTCGCGTTTTCCGTTCGACGAGATCTATGGCCTGCACAACATGCCGGGCATGGCGCTGGGCAGTTTCGCGACCCGCGCCGGGCCGATCATGGCGTCCGAGGATAATTTCGAGATCGTGCTGCAGGGCGAGGGCGGCCACGCCTCGCGGCCGCGGGCGTGCCGCGAGACGATGGTGGCTGCCTGCGCGCTGGTGCTCAGCCTGCAGACGATCGTCTCGCGCCGGCTCGATGCGCACGAGGCAGCGGTGGTTTCGGTGACCGAACTGCTGACCGACGGCACCCGCAACGTGCTGCCGGGCCGGGCGATCATCCGCGGCGACGCACGCAGTTTCCGCCCCGAGGTCAGCGCCGAGATCGAACGCCAGATGCGGATCATCGCCGAGGGTATCGGGCTTGCCCACGATGTCGCGCCGCGTATCGGCTACAGCCGCGAATTCGTGCCGCTGGTCAACGACCCTGCCTGCACCGAGGCAGCGCTGGCGACGGCATGCTCGTTGTTCGGCGAGGCGCGGGTCTCGGCGGATGCCCGGCCGGTCACCGCCTCGGAGGATTTCGCGCGCTTCCTCGAGCACGTGCCGGGCTGCTTCGCCTTCCTGGGCAACGGCACCAGCTCGGCGCCGCTGCACAGCCCGCGCTACGACTTCGACGATGCGCTGCTGGCGGACGGCGCGGGCTACCTTGCCGGGCTGGCGCGCCAACGACTGCCGGCCATCGCCGGCTGAGCCTCGCGGCGGGTCGAGGACGGGTTTTCCCCGAACAGCGCGCGATATTCCTGCGCGAACCTTCCCAGGTGCCAGAACCCATGATCGAGCGCCACCGTCTTGATCAGCGCCGGCGTCTGCCGGCCGTCGAGCAGGGCCCGGCGCACCAGGTTCATCCGGCGGACGCGAAGGTAGCGGTGCGGACTCATGGCGAATACCGCGCTGAACGCAGCATGCAGCGTGCGCGGCGCGACCGAAAGCGCATCGGCCAGGTCCTGGGTGTAGATCGGCCCGTGGTGGGCGTCGGCGAATTCCTCGGCCGCGGTGACGAGGCGGATCGAGTGGCGCAGCGCCCGCCCCGGGCGCTCCGGCCTGCCGCCATCGCGCAAGCCGGCCGCCAGCTGGCAGCTCAGCGCCTCGAGCATCGCCGCGGCGACGCTGCCGGTGGCGATGCGTTCCGGCGCGTACGCTGCCAGTTGCTCGAGCTCGATCAGGGTGGATTGCAGCCTTCCAGCCCGATCGACCAGCCCACCGTGCAACCGGAAATCTCCGGCCGCGGTCAGCATTGCGTCGAGCCCGAACGAGGGGAGCGTGTGCTCGCCGAACGTCAGCGCCGCCCAGCTCTGGCTGCCGGGCACGACCGCGTGCAGGCCGGCCCGCTCGCCAAGCACCAGGGCGTCGTGCGGGGTCGGGCGGCAACCGTTGATGCGTAGCCCTTCCGCCACGGCGCCGAGCGGCAGCAGCAGCAGTACCACCCCGGGGGCGACTGCGCCGCGGCTGATATGCGGGCCGTCGCGCGCGATCTGCACGCTGGCCCGCCCCAGATCGAGCGCGGAAAGCCGTGCATCAAAGTCGCCGCGCTGCAGCGAAAGATACGCGACATCGGCATCGCGCAGCGCCTGCGCGAGTTGATCGGGCTGATCGAACCTGCCCGACCAGGCCCGCGCGGTTGCGGTACCGCATGCGGTGCTGGCTGCGGTATCGGTCGCAATGCCGTGCTGGCCATGCAAGCCGGTCGGATCGTCCATGTATCGGCTCGCGCGGCGCGGTGCTGGCGCATGGCGGCACCCCCATCGTCCCGCCAGGCGGCCCACTGATAGCGCGCCCGACGACGAGGATCAACGCCCGGCGGGAGCCGGCCCGGCAAGGTCTATCGCGGCGCGGCCGGGCGCGGCTGCCGGGCGCGCAACTGGCCAAGCAGGGCAGCGGCCTCGCGATCGGCGGGGTCGAGCGCGGCAGCGTCTGCCGCCAGGCGCTCCGCCTCGGCAAGGTTCATGCGGTCGCGCTCGATGGTGGCAAGCGCGATCAGGCTGTCGCGGTGGCGGGGGTGGCGGCGGAGGTTGGCGCGCAGCAGCTGCGCTGCCTCGTCGATGCGGCCTGCCTCGAACTGTGCGATCGCCTGCGTATACGCATAGCGCGGCTGGTCGGGGCCCAGGGCGGCCGCCCGTGCCAGTTCCGGAAGGGCATCGGCACGCCGGCCCGCGCGCACCAGCGCAAGGGCCAGCGCGTAATGCGCCGCGGCGCTGTCGGGGTGTGCCGCGATGGCGCGGGCCAGCAGCGCCTCGGCAGCATCGTGGCGGCCGCGGGCGGATTCGAACTGCGCGTAACCGGTGAGCGCGGGCAGGAAAGCCGGGTCCCGCCGCAGGGCCTCGGCGAAGGCGGCCTCGGCCCCGGCCGCATCGCCGCGCCGGGCAAGCAGGACGGCGATGTTGAGGTGCGCCTCGGGCCGTTCGGCGGCGACCAGCTCGCTTGCCATCAGCTCGTTCCACGCGCTGTCGAAACCGGCGCGGGCCTGGGGCGGGATCGCCGCCGGCGGGACCGGGGCCAGCAGGCGGGCGGCCTCGATCCGCACCAGCCGGACCGGGTCATCCAGCAGCGCGATCGCGTGCTGGCGGTTGCGCGGGTCGAACCCCTCCAGTGCGCGCAGTGCCGTGGCGCGCACCAGCGGATCGGCATCGCGAAGCGACGCGCCGACGGCCTGGGCCGCCTCGCGCGTCGGCGGCGCAGACAGCAGCGACAGCGCGGTTGCGCGCAGGATGGCCGGTTGCGCGCCATCCAGCGCGATCGCCGCCAGGCGCGGCACGGCCGAGCGTTCTCCCCGGCGTCCGGCCGCGATGGCAAGGGCGGGGTGCGGATCGGGCCGGCGTTCTGCGCCGAACCAGTGCGCGATCCGGGCTGCCGCCCAGGGCTGGGTTTCGCGCAGGTGGCAGCTGGTGCAGGCATCGGGGGCGCCGATCGCCGCCGCCACATCCGGACGCGGCAGGCTGAACGCATGGTCGTGCCGGCGATCGACCCCCATGTAGGTCACCGCCGGCATGTGGCAGGCGACGCACTGCGCGCCATCACTGCCTTGCGGATGGTGGTGGTGTGCTTCGGTGTCGAAGCGGGCGGGCAGGTGGCACTGCGCGCAGAGCGCGTTGCCATCGGCACGCGGTTTCGCGCTGTGCGGATCGTGGCAGTCGGCGCAGACGACGCCTGCACGCTGCATGCGGCTTTGCACGAAACTTCCCCACTCGAAGACCTCGCCCTCGATCTGGCCGTTGGCGTGGTAGAGGCCGGGGTCGAGCAGCACCGGCGCGTACGCATCCAGGAACCGCGCGCCTGGCAGCGGGTCGGGCACGATCGGGCGGGCACGCGCGTGGCACGGCGCGCAGACCTCGATCCGGGTTGCGGCCGCCTGGCGCGGCGGGCCTTCCCAGCGGGCGATGCCGCGCGGGTCGGCCTCGGCGAAGGCCCAGCGCCCGCCCGAGGGGTCGCGCATGGCGACCTCCAGCCCGCGGCCGGCGGTATCGGCGGGCGCCCCGGCACGCGCCCAGGCGATGTGGGCCGCACCGCGCCCGTGACAGGATTCGCAGCCGACGCTGATCTCGCTCCAGCGCGTGTCGTAGCGGTCGGACCGCGGGTCGTAGCCGCGCGTGATGCCGGTGGAATGGCACGACGCGCACATGAAGTTCCAGGTGAACTCGCGCC
>JADYYZ010000486.1 GCA_020853405.1 Acetobacteraceae bacterium | reverse complement strand
GCCACCGCGATATCGACCGACACGGTCATGTCCTGGCGCAGGTAGTCGGGCGGCTCGGCGACATCGAACTTCACCTCGACCGAGGCGCGCTCGGGGTCGACCGCCGGGTTGATGTAGGCGAGCCGGGCGGCGAAGCGCCGGTCGGGGAACGCATCGGCCGACGCCAGCGCCGGCTGGCCTCGCGCGATCCGGGAAAGGTTCTTCTCGTCGATCTGGACCACCAGCTGCGTCGGCCCGCGCGGCGACAGCTGCATCAGCGCCTGGCCCGGCTGCACCACCCAGCCAGGCTCGACATTGCGCGCGATCAGCGTGCCGGCAAGCGGGGCGCGGATGCGGGTGTAGCCGAGCCGGGCACGCGCGACCTCGAGCGCCGCCGCCGCCTCGGCGCGCTGGCTATCGGCCATCACCCGGTCGCTGCCGCCGGGCGAAAGGCCGGCCACCTGCACGCGCGATGCGCGCACCAGCGCCTGCGCCACCAGAAGCGCCCGGCGCGCCTCGTCGAGCTGGGCCTCGGTGCCGGCGTTGCTGGCGCGCAGCTGGCTTGCCCGGGCGAACGCGCGCTCGGCGTTGGCAAGGTTCGCCTCGTTCTGGGCCAGCGCTTCCTCGGCCATCGGCAGGCCGACCGATCCGATCTGGTCGAGCCGCGTCGAGGCCTGCGCCAGCGCCGCCTCGGCCTGGGCAATCGCGGCACGCGCCTCGGTGTCGGAAAGGGCCACCAGCAGCTGGCCTGCCTCGACCTCCTGGCCCTCGGCGACCGGAATCCCGGCGATGGTGCCGGTGACCTGGCTTGCGATGGCGATGCGATGCGGGGTCTCGACGCGGCCGGTCGCGACCACGCTGGCGACCAGATCGCCGCGCACCGCCGGGATCGGCACCACCACCGGCCCGAGGATGCGGGGCAGTGCTGCGTAGCCGGCGGCGATGCTGGCCAGTACGATCGCCAGGAGCCGCCAGCGCCAGCGCCGGAGCCAGGACCGGCGGGGCGCGGATGGCGGGCGCCGCTGCGCCAGCACGGGCGGCAGCGGTGCCGGCGTCAGCCGTGGCGCGGGCACGTCGATCGGGGCGGGGCGCGGGGCGGTGTCAGCCGGCATGCGCGCTCGAGCCTACACCGGTTCCGCCCCGCATGTGGTCTCGAACCAGATCGGCCTGCGTTGCGGGGCAGGCCCGCGCCGCAACCGGCCAGGTCTTAGCCCGCGCGGCGCAGCCGCAAGGCATTCGCCACCACGCTGACCGACGACATCGCCATGGCAGCGGCCGCGATCACCGGCGACAGCAGCAGGCCGAAGGCCGGATACAGCACGCCCGCCGCGATCGGCACGCCGGCGGCATTGTAGATGAAGGCGAAGAACAGGTTCTGGCGGATGTTGCGCATCACCCTGTGCGACAGCCGCCGTGCCCGCACGATCGCCATCAGGTCGCCGCCCGGCAGGGTCACCGCGGCACTCTCGATCGCGATGTCGCTGCCCGTGCCCATGGCGATGCCGATGTCGGCGGCGGCGAGCGCCGGCGCGTCGTTCACGCCGTCGCCCACCATCGCGACGTGGCGCCCTTCCGCCTTCAGGCGGGTGACCACGCGCTGCTTCTCGTCGGGCTCCACCTCGGCGATCACCTCCTCGATGCCGAGGCGGCGGGCGATCGCCTGGGCGGTGGTGCGGCTGTCGCCGGTAAGCATCACCACGCGCACCTGCTCGGCCCGCATGCGCGCGACGGCCTCCGCGGCACCATCCTTGACCGGGTCGGCAACCGCGACCAGGCCGGCCGGGTGGCCATCGGCGGCGACGAAGAACACCGTCGCGCCGTCGCCCCGCAGCGCCTCGGCGCGGGCCGAAAGATCCGTGATGTCGATGCCCTGTTCGGCCATCAGCACGGCATTGCCGACGGCGATGGCGCGGCCTTCGACGCGGCCGGTCACACCGCGCCCGGATGGCGCATGGAACCCCTCCACCGACGGCACCGACAGCCCGCGCGCCGCCGCCGCCCGCACCACCGCCTCGGCCAGCGGATGCTGGCTCGGCCGTTCCAGGGCGGCGGCAAGGCGCAGCAGCTCGGCCTCGGCGATGCCATCCCGCGCCACCAGGGCGACCACCTCCGGGCGGCCGCGCGTCAGCGTGCCGGTCTTGTCAACGACCAGCGTGTCGATGCTCTCCATCCGCTCCAGGGCCTCGGCATCCTTGATCAGCACGCCCTGCTGGGCGCCGCGCCCCATGCCGACCATGATCGACATCGGTGTCGCGAGCCCGAGCGCGCAGGGGCAGGCGATGATCAGCACCGAAACCGCCGCGACCAGGCCGAAGGCAAGCCGCGGCTCCGGCCCGAAGCTCGCCCAGGCGGCGAAGGCCAGCACGGCCACCACCAGCACGGCGGGCACGAACCAGCCCGACACCTGGTCGGCCAGGCGCTGGATCGGCGCGCGCGAGCGCTGCGCGCCGGCGACCATGGCGACGATCCGGGCCAGCACGGTTTCCTGGCCGATGCGGTCGGCCCGCATCACGAAACTGCCCTGCCCGTTCAGCGTGCCGCCGACCACCCGCTCGCCGGCCGATTTCGTCACCGGCATCGATTCGCCGGTCACCATGCTTTCATCGACGGCACTGGCGCCCTCGGTCACCACGCCATCCAGCGGCACCTTGTCGCCGGGGCGCACGCGCAGCAGGTCGCCGACCGCGACCGCGGCAAGCGGAACCTCATGCTCGCTGCCGTCCGGCCCGACCCGCCGCGCCGTCGCCGGGGCAAGATCGAGCAGCGCACGGATGGCACCGCCGGTGCCGGCCCTCGCCCGGAGCTCGAGCATCTGGCCCAGCAGCACCAGCACGACGATCACCGCGGCCGCCTCGAAATAGACGCCGACCGCGCCGTCGGCGCCGCGGAAGCCGGCGGGGAAGGCTCCTGGCGCCAGCGTTGCCACCACGCTGAACAGCCAGGCGACGCCGGTGCCGAGCGCGATCAGCGTGAACATGTTGAGGTTGCGGCTTTGCACCGATTGCCAGCCGCGCACGAAGAACGGCAAGCCCGCCCACAGCACCACCGGTGTCGCGAACAGCAGCTGCACCCAGTTCGAGACCGCGGGCGCCAGCAGGTGCGAAAGCCCCACCAGGTGCCCGCCCATCTCCAGCACTACCACCGGTATCACCAGCGCCAGCCCGATCCAGAAGCGGCGGGTGAAATCGACCAGCTCCGGGTTCGGCCCGGTATCGGCCGTCATCACCTCCGGCTCCAGCGCCATGCCGCAGATCGGGCAGGTGCCCGGCCCCTTCTGCCGGATTTCCGGATGCATCGGGCAGGTATAGATGGCGTCGTCCGACGCGGTGTGTGGCGCTGCCCGCTTCGCCGCCGGCGCACCACCCAGGAAGGCGCCCGGTTCGGCGATGAACCGCTCGCGGCAGCGGCCGGAGCAGAAATGGTACATTTGCCCCGCGTGCTCGGCATGGTGCCTGGTGGTCGCGGGGTCCACCGTCATGCCACAGACCGGGTCCTTCACCTTCCCTGCCTCGATGCCTGGCATGGCGGCGTTGCCATGGCCGCAGCAGTGGCACCCGCCGGCGTGGCCCTTGTGGTCGGCATGTGCGGTCGGGGTTGCGTCCATCACAATATTCCCTCGGCTGCGGGGCCAGGGCACGCTTGCCCAGGCCCCCTGGCAGGAGCTCAGGCGCCGGTATCGCGCACGCCGCCCCGCCATCCCAGGGGGGAGGATACAGGGCGAGCGTGGCGCCCCTTGCGGCACGGCGCCACTGCGGCGAAGGTGCGCCGCCCGGAGAGCGCGCCATGATCCTGCTGATCGACAATTTCGACAGTTTCACCTTCAACCTGTACCACTATCTCGGCGAGGTGCTGGCCGCGCGCGGCCAGTGGCGTGACGATGCCATCCTGGTCCGCCGCAACGACACGCTGACGCCCGAGCAAGCGCTCGCGCTCAACCCGCTGGCGATCGTGCTGAGCCCGGGGCCGTGCACGCCCGACCAGGCCGGCATCTGCCTCGCGCTGATCCGCGAAGCCGCCGGCCGGGTGCCGGTGCTGGGCGTATGCCTGGGCCACCAGGCGATCGGCCAGGCGTTCGGGGCCAGGGTGGGGCGCGCACCGCTGCCGATGCACGGCAAGGTGGGCGTGATGCACCATCGCGGCACCGGCATCCTTGCCGGCCTGCCCAACCCGTTCCGCGCCACCCGCTACCACTCGCTGGTGGTGGAACGCGACAGCCTGCCGTCCGACCTGCTGATCACCGCCTGGAACGATGACGGCCTGGTGATGGGCATGGCGCACCGGGCGCTGCCGATCTGGGGCGTGCAGTTCCACCCGGAAAGCATCGCGAGCGAGCACGGCAAGACCATCCTCGGCAATTTCCTCGACCTCGCGCGCGGCGCGAACCTGTTGGCAGCCGAGGTGCCGGCGTGAGCATCCCCCCTCCCGGCGGGCTGAAGCCGGTGATCGCCCGGCTGGCCGGCGCCGAACACCTGTCCGAGGCGGAAGCCGAGGCGGCGTTCGGCCTGATCATGGAGGGCGAGGCGACGCCGGCGCAGATGGCGGCACTGCTGATGGCGATGCGCGTGCGCGGCGAATCGGTGCCGGAGATGACCGGGGCGGCGCGTGCCATGCGCGCGCGCATGCTGGCGATCGAGGCGCCGCCCGGGGCGATCGACACCTGCGGCACCGGCGGCGATGCCTCGGGCACCTGGAACATCTCGACCGCCGCCGCCCTGGTGATCGCCGCCTGCGGCGTGCCGGTGGCCAAGCACGGCAACCGCGCCGCCAGTTCGCGCTCGGGGTCGGCCGACGTGCTGGCGGCGCTGGGGGTCGTGCTCGATGCGCCGATCGAGCGGGTGGAACGGGCGCTGGAGGAGGCCAACATCGCCTTCCTGATGGCGCCCCGCCACCACAGCGCGATGCGCCACGTCGCCGGCGTGCGGGTGGAGCTCGGCACGCGCACGCTGTTCAACCTGCTCGGCCCGCTGTGCAACCCGGCGCGCGTGCGCTACCAGGTGATGGGCGTGTTCGCCCGCGACTGGCTGGTGCCGATCGCCGAGGCGTTCGGCCGGCTCGGCAGCGAGCGCGTGTGGGTGATGCACGGCGCCGACGGGCTCGACGAACTGTCGACCACCGGCGCCACCCACGTCGCCGAGCTGCGTGACGGCCGGGTCGGCACCTTCACCGTGCAGCCCGAGGATGCCGGCATCGCGCGCACCAACCCTGCCCTGCTGAAGGGCGGCGAGCCGGATGAGAACGCGGCCGCGCTCCGCGCCGTGCTGGCCGGGGAAAGCGGCGGCTCGGTCGGTGCCTATCGCGACATCGTGGCGCTGAACGCGGCCGCCGCGCTGGTCGTCGCCGGCCGCGCCGGCAACCTGCGCGAGGGCGCGCACCAGGCGTTCGCGGCACTCGATTCCGGTGCCGCCGCGTCGGTGCTGGAGCGGCTGGTCGCGATCACCCGGGGCGAGGACGCATGAGTGCCCGCCTGCCCGACGTGCTGGCGCGGATCTGTGCCCGCACCCGCGCCGACCTTGCCGCGCGCAAGGCAGCGCTGCCGGCCGCCGTGCTGGAACGGCGGGCCGCCGATGCCGGCCCGCCGCGTGGCTTCGCTGCCGCACTGGCACGCAAGCTGGACGAAGGCAGCTATGGCCTGATTGCCGAGATGAAGCGCGCCTCGCCCTCGGGCGGGCTGATCAGGCAGGATTTCTCGCCCGCCGCGATCGCGCGGTCGTACGCAGCGGCGGGGGCCGCCTGCCTTTCCGTGCTGACCGACGGGCCGTTCTTCCAGGGTAGCCTCGCCGATCTCGAACAGGCGCGCGACGCCTGCACGCTGCCGGTGCTGCGCAAGGATTTCATGCTCGATCCCTGGCAGGTGCTGGAAGCCCGGGCGCACGGCGCCGACTGCATCCTGCTGATCATGGCCTGCCTTTCCGACACCGACGCGGCAGGGTTGGAGAGCGAGGCGATGGCGCTCGGCATGGATGTGCTGGTCGAGGTGCATGACGATGGGGAGCTGGCCCGCGCGCTTCATCTCCGGTCGAGGTTGATCGGCATCAACAATCGCAATCTCAAGACCTTGAAGACCGATATTTCGACGACCGAGCAACTCATGCCGCGGCTGCCGCCCGGCACCGCGGCGGTTTCGGAAAGCGGCCTTGCCAGCCGCGCCGATCTCGACCGGATGGCGCGCGCCGGCGCGCGGCGCTTCGTGATCGGCGAAAGTCTGCTGCGCCAGCCGGACCTGGAAGCGGCGACCAGGGCGCTGCTGGCATGACCGCGGGCACGGGCGGCCTTACCCATTTCGACGCCGAGGGCCGGGCGGTGATGGTCGATGTCGCCGCCAAGCCGGAGACCGAACGGCGCGCCACCGCCGCCGGCCAGGTGATGATGGCACCGGCGACGCTCGCGGTGATCCGCGAGGGCCGCGCGAAGAAGGGCGACGTGCTGGGGGTCGCGCGGCTGGCCGGGATCATGGCGGCCAAACGCACGCCCGACCTGATCCCGCTCTGCCATCCGCTGGCCCTCGCCTCGGTCGCGGTCGAGCTCGAGCCCGACGAGGCGCTGCCTGGCGTGAAAATCACGGCGACGGTGGGTCTTACGGGACGCACCGGTGTCGAGATGGAAGCGCTGACCGCGGTCAGCGTCGCTGCCCTGACTATCTATGACATGTGCAAGGCGATCGACCGCGGCATGCGCATCGAGGCGATCCGGCTCGTCAGCAAGGAAGGCGGCCAGAGCGGCGCCTACCGGGCGGCATGATCAGCGTCAGCGAAGCGCGGGCGCG
>JADYYZ010000485.1 GCA_020853405.1 Acetobacteraceae bacterium | reverse complement strand
GTGCGGTCCTCGAACCCCTTGCCGCTTTCGATCGCGTGCACGCGCGCGGCGTTGGCCATGTTCTCGTCGACCATCTCGACCACGCCCAGCGCCGCCATGCCCGCCGACAGGCCGAGCTTCTGGCCGATCCTGGCGGCGAGTGCCGCATCGGCGCGGCCGAGGTCGAGTGCCAGCCGCCCGCCGGCGAACTTGTCGGGATCGTAGCGGCCGAGCACCAGGTTGGCGTCGGTCACCGCCGGTTCGCTGCCGCCGCGGCCGTAGCACGCCGGGCCAGGATCGGCGCCGGCGCTTTCCGGCCCGACCGCGATCCTTCCCAGCGCGTCGATATGCGCGATCGAGCCGCCGCCGGCGCCGATCTCGACCATCTCGATCACCGGAATGCGCAGCGGCAGGCCGGAACCCTTGCGGAAGCGTCCGACCCGGGCGACCTCGAAACTCCTGCTGGTCTGCGGGCTGAAGCCATCGATCATGCAGACCTTCGCCGTGGTGCCGCCCATGTCGTAGGAGAACACCCTGGAAAGGCCGCACTGGCGGGCGACGTGGGCGGCGAAGATCGCCCCACCCGCCGGCCCGCTCTCGACCAGGCGGATCGGGAAGCGGCAGGCGGTCTCCAGGCTGGTCAGCCCGCCGCCCGACAGGATCAGGAACAAGGGGCAGGCAAAGCCGCCGCCGCGCAGCCCCTGCTCCAGCCGGCGCAGGTAGCGCGCCATCAGCGGTTGCACATAGGCGTTCGCGACCGTGGTCGAGAAGCGCTCCCATTCGCGCATCTCGGGCGAGACCTCCGAGCTCAGCGAGATCGGAAGATCGGGCCGTGCCGCGGCGATGATGTCGCGCGCGCGCTCCTCGTGTGCGGGATTGACGAAGGCGTGCAGGAAGCCGATCGCCAGGCTCTCGACCCGCTCCTGCTCGAGCACCGGAAGCAGGGCGCGCACCGCGTCCTCGTCCAGCGGCTTCAGCACCTCGCCCTGCGCACCCAGCCGTTCCGGCACGGGGAGGCGCAGCCAGCGCGGCACCAGCGGTTCCGGCAGCACGATGTTGAGGTCGTACTGGTCGTAGCGGCTCTCGTTGCCGAGTGCCAGCACGTCGCGGAAGCCTTCGGTGGTGATCAGCGCGGTGGTGGCACCCTTGCGCTCGATCAGCGCGTTGGTCGCCAGCGTGGTGCCGTGGATCACGATCGCGAAATCGGCCGCGGTCAGCCCGGTTTCGGCAAGGCAGCGCGCGATGCCGGCCAGCACCCCTTCCTCGGGCGCGTGCGGGGTGGTCAGCACCTTCACGGTATGGCGTTCGGTGGTACCCTGGTGCTGCCATTCCAGCGCGAAATCGGTGAAGGTGCCGCCGATGTCGACAGCCAGGCGGGCGGATGCGCTCACCTGCGCCTCAGGCGCCGAAGGTGGCGGCGAAGCGGGTCAGCACGGCGGCCGCGAGTGCGAAGTCCTCCATCCGCATCGCCTCGTGCGGGTTGTGGCTGCCGTTCTGGTTGCGCACGAACAGCATGCCCGCCGGCACGCCGGCCTGCGCGAACGCCGCCGCATCGTGGCCGCCGCCGGAGGGCATGGTGCGGTGGGTGATGTTCAGTGCCGTGGCAGCGTTCTGCAGCGCCGCGACCACGGCGCCATCCATCAGCGCCGGCAGGCTCGAGGTTTCCGGGCCGAGCCGGAAGGTCACGCCGCGATGCGCGCTGATCTCCTCGATCAGCCGGTTGAGTTCGTCGAACACCAGGTCGCAGCGGCTTCGCTCGATGCTGCGGACATCGAGGGAGAAATCGACTTCCCCGGCGATCTTGGTGAACCCGGCCTGGCTGCCGGTCGCCAGTTCGCAGAAGGTGCAGACCAGGGTCTGGCCGTGGCGTTCCAGCTCGCCCCAGAACTGGTCGAGCCGGAACGCAAGCTCGGCCGCCGCGATCGCGGCATCGCGCCGGAACCGGCGCGGCACCGCCCCGGAATGCGAGTACTCGCCCTGCACATGGCCGTGCCGCAGCCTGCGGCTGCCCGGGATGCCGGTGACGACGCCGACGGGGATCGCCTCGGCGTCCAGCACGGGTCCCTGCTCGATGTGCAGCTCCAGGTAGGCGGCGGTGTTCTCGGGCCCGATCACCTTGGCGCCGCGGCGGATCGCCTCGGGGTCACCGCCGGCGGCTGCCAGCATGTCCTCCAGCGTATGGCCGTTGTCGCGTCGGCGTACCGTGAGCTCCTCGGGCCGCAGCCGGCCAAGGGCGGCGCGGCTGCCGGGATAGGAGGTGGGGAACCAGGCCCCTGCCTCCTCGGCGCGAAGGGCGACGACCGTGACGTCGTGCGATGGCTGGAAGCCGGCCGCGCGCATGCCGGCCAGCGCGGCGAGGCCCGCCAGCACCCCGGCGGCGCCATCGAAATTGCCGCCTTGCGGCACGCTGTCGAGGTGGCTGCCGAGCAGCACGCGCTTCGCTGCCCGGTTGGTGCCGGGCAGGGTGACGTAAAGGTTCCTCGCGAAGTCTGACGAGACCTCGAGCCCGAGGCGCTCGCCCTCGCGCCGCAGCACCTCGTGCGCCATCGCTTCGCCGGGGCCGTACGCCTCGCGCGTGACGCCCACGCCGTCGAAGCTGCGCTCGCGCAGCTCGTCGAACAGGCGCCCGGCCAGCGCGATATCCGGGGCAAGGTTCGGGATCATAGCGTCATCGCCAGGGCGGCGAGGATCCGGCAGGCCGATTCGAGGTCTGACATCGCCATTGCTTCCTCTGGTGTGTGGCCGGCCCCTTCGCTGCGCACGAACATGAACCCGGTCGGAATTCCGGCATGGTGGAAGGCGAGCGCGTCGTGCCCGCTGCCGGAGGGAAAGACCTGCGCGTCGATCCCGGCCGATGCGGCCGCCCTGCGCATCCGGGCGTGCAGCGCCGCATCGAGGAAACCGGGCTGCGGGCCGGTATCCTCGCCCAGCTCGACCGCCACGCGCCAGAGCGATTCCGCCTCGTCGGCGAGATCGCCAAGGCGGCGGCGCAGCGCTGTCAGCGCGTCGAGGTCGGTGCCGCGGATGTCGAGCGTGAAGCGGCACTCGCCGGGCACCCTGCTCCAGACGGCATTCGCCGGGTCGGTGCCGACCACGCCGAAGGTCGCCATCACATGGCGGCCGGCGTCGGCGAACTCGCGGAACAGTTC
>JADYYZ010000484.1 GCA_020853405.1 Acetobacteraceae bacterium | reverse complement strand
GGAGGTCGTGCGCGACCACGCCGACAACTGCATCATCGTCTGCTCGA
This sequence comes from Acetobacteraceae bacterium, assembly GCA_020853405.1. Lineage (GTDB taxonomy): Bacteria > Pseudomonadota > Alphaproteobacteria > Acetobacterales > Acetobacteraceae > JADYYZ01. Next base: position 5,212 of record JADYYZ010000484.1, on the reverse strand, counting down.
TCGAGAACCTCGACGCGATGGGCGTGCACACGGGCGATTCGGTGACGGTGGCGCCGGCGCTGACGCTGTCCGACAAGGAATACCACCGGATGCGCGACGCCTCGATCGCGTGCCTGCGCGAGATCGGCGTCGATACCGGCGGCTCGAACGTGCAGTTCGCACTCGATCCCGAAACCGGGCGGATGCTGATCATCGAGATGAACCCGCGTGTCTCGCGCTCGTCGGCGCTGGCCTCGAAGGCGACCGGATTCCCGATCGCGAAGGTCGCCGCGCGGCTTGCGGTCGGCTACACGCTGGACGAGCTCGCCAACGACATCACCAAGGTCACGCCCGCCTCGTTCGAACCCACCATCGACTACGTGGTGGTGAAGATCCCGCGCTTCACCTTCGAGAAGTTCCCCGGCACGCCGCCGACGCTGACCACCAGCATGAAATCGGTGGGCGAGGCGATGGCGATCGGCCGCAGCTTCGCGGAAGCCCTGCAGAAGGGCCTGCGCTCGATGGAGACCGGCCTCTCGGGCCTCGACGAGGTCGAGGCGCTGCAGGGTGCCGATCGCGGCACGCTGCTGTCTGCCCTCTCCACGCCGAGGCCCGACCGCGTGCTGGCGGTGGCGGAGGCATTTCGCGCCGGCATGACGGTGGACGAGGTGTTCACCGCCTCGAAGTTCGATCCATGGTTCCTGCGCGAGATCGAACAGCTGGTCCGTATCGAGGGTGACATCCGGGCCTATGGGCTGCCGGCGGATGCGCGCGGACTGCATCGGCTGAAGGCGATGGGATTCTCGGACCGGCGGCTCTCGCTCCTGACCGGCACGACCGAGGCCGAGGTCGCTGCCGTGCGCGCGCGGCTCGGCGTGCGGGCGGTGTTCAAGCGCATCGATACCTGTGCCGGCGAGTTCGCCTCGGCCACGCCCTACATGTACTCGACCTACGAGGGCTTCGGCCAGCCGGGCGCCGACGAGGCCGACCCGACCGACGCCGCCAAGGTGATCATCCTGGGCGGCGGGCCGAACCGCATCGGCCAGGGCATCGAGTTCGACTATTGCTGCGTGCACGCCGCCTACGCCATGCGCGAACTCGGCCACGAGGCGATCATGGTCAACTGCAACCCGGAAACCGTCTCGACCGACTACGACACCTCCGACCGGCTCTATTTCGAGCCGCTGACCGCCGAGGACGTGATCGCGATCGTGCGCCGCGAGCAGGAACGCGGCACCGTGCTTGGCTGCATCGTGCAGTATGGCGGGCAGACGCCGCTGAAACTTTCGCAGGCACTGGCGCGCGAGGGCATCCCGATCCTGGGCACCACGGCGGATGCGATCGACATCGCCGAGGACCGCGAACGGTTCCAGCTGCTGCTGAAGACGCTCGGCCTGTGCCAGCCCGCCAACGGCATCGCGCGCAGTGCCGAGGAGGCGGAGCGGATCACCGAGGAGATCGGCTATCCGGTGGTGATCCGCCCGAGCTACGTGCTTGGCGGGCGGGCAATGGAGATCGTGCACGACCGCGCGCAGCTGCACCGCTACATGCGCGAGGCGGTAAAGGTCTCCGGCGAGAACCCGGTGCTGATCGACGGCTACCTGAATGACGCGATCGAGGTCGATGTCGACTGCATCGCCGACGGCGAGAGCGTCTATGTCGCCGGCGTCATGGAGCATATCGAGGAGGCCGGCATCCATTCCGGCGATTCCGCCTGCTCGCTCCCTCCCTACACGCTGGCGCCGGCGATGATCACCGAGCTCCGGGCGGAAACCGAGGCGCTGGCCAAGGCGCTGCAGGTCAAGGGCCTGATGAACGTGCAGTACGCGATCAAGGACGGCGTCGTCTATGTGCTGGAGGTGAACCCGCGCGCCTCGCGCACGGTGCCGTTCGTGGCCAAGGCGACCGGGGTGCCGGTGGCCAAGATCGGCGCCTGGGTGATGGCCGGCCGGCCGCTGTCGCAGTTCCGGCTCGACGACGAGGCGGTAAGCCGCCACGTCGCGGTGAAGGAAGCGGTGTTCCCGTTCAATCGCTTCCCCAATGTCGATGTCATCCTCGGGCCGGAGATGAAATCGACCGGCGAGGTGATGGGGCTCGATACCAGTTTCGAGCGCGCCTTCGCGAAGTCACAGCTTGGCGCCGGCGTCAAACTGCCGCGCGAAGGCACGGCTTTCGTCAGCGTCAAGGATGCCGACAAGACCGCTGCCGTGGCGATGGCGAGGCGGCTTGCCGAGATGGGATTTTCGGTGCTGGCAACCCGCGGCACGGCGGCCGCGATCAGCGCCGCCGGGCTGCCGGTGACCACCGTGAACAAGGTGCTGGAAGGCCGCCCGCACTGCGTCGACCGGATCATCTCGGGCGAGATCCAGCTGGTGATCAACACCAGTTCCGGGGCGCAGGCGGTGGCCGACAGTTTCGACATCCGCCGCAGCGCCCTGACCCACAACGTGCCCCACTATACGACCGTGGCCGGCGCGCGTGCCGCGGTGCACGCGATCGCGGCGCTGAAGGCGGGAACGCTTGAAGTCGCCCCGTTGCAGTCCTACTTTGCCGGATCGTACTGATCGCCAGGTTCTCCCGCCGCCCCGTCCGGGGATGTTCACGCGGGCGCTTGTGCGTCGCCGACGAAGGAGCCGCGCGCCGTGCAGAAGTTCCCGATGACCGCCGAGGGGCTGGCCCGCCTCGAGGAGGAACTTAAGCACCTGAAGTCAGTCGAGCGTCCCGCCATCATCCGCTCGATCGCGGAGGCGCGTTCGCACGGCGACCTCTCCGAGAACGCCGAGTACCACGCCGCCCGCGAGCGCCAGAGTTTCATCGAGGGCAGGGTCGCCGAGCTCGAGACCATCATCTCGGCCGCCGAAGTGATCGACATCTCGCGCCTGTCCGGCTCGAACGTGATGTTCGGCGCCAGGGTGACCGTAGTCGATGTCGATACCGACGAGGAGAAGACGTTCCAGCTGGTGGGCGCGCACGAAAGCGACATCAAGGTGGGGCGGCTTTCCATCTCCAGCCCGCTTGCCCGCGCGCTGCTGGGCAAGAAGAAGGGAGATAGTGTCGAGGTGCCGGCGCCCGGCGGCAGCAAGACCTACGAGATCACCCAGGTGGCGTTCGCCTGAGCGCCGGCCATGCTGCCGGGCGGGTGCGCCCGGCAGCTGGCAGGCACGGCGCGCGTGTCGGTGCTCAGCCCTGCTGGGCGGGCGGCGTGCTCTGGCGCTGCCGGCTCGATCGCTGGCGGTTGTGGCTGCTGCCACTGCTGCTGTGCCGGCGCTGGCTGCCAGAGCTGCCCTTGCCGCTTGCGCTGCGATTGCTGCTTGAGCTGCCATTGCTGGCGGGGGTGCTGGCGGACCGGCGGCGGCGGTGGCTTGAGCTCGACTGCTGGGCCGCCTCGGCCGCGGCGGCGGTGATCAGGCTTGCGCCGCCGGCCAGGGCGGCCAGCGCGGCGAACAGGGAACGGCGGTTGAAGCGCATGCGTCCTCCTCCTCCTTGTGAGGGAGGCGGACGATAGGCCTGGCCTTCGAGTCGGGGTGAGAGATTCCGCGCAATTCCCTTTCCGGACCCGCCGCGCTACATCCCGGCCCAAACCTCCCCCCGACCCCCGAGCGAGCCCCGAAATGCCTGCCTGGCAATATGTCTATGTGATGAAGAACCTGACCCGCGCCTATCCTGGCGGGCGCGAGGTGCTGAAGGGCATCACGCTGTCGTTCCTGCCCGATGCCAAGATCGGCGTGCTGGGCGTGAATGGCGCCGGCAAGTCGACGCTGCTGAAGATCATGGCCGGGCTCGATACCGACCACGGCGGCGAGGCCTGGGCGGCCGAGGGCGCGAAGGTCGGCTACCTGCCGCAGGAGCCGCAGCTCGACCCGACCAAGACCGTGTCGGAAAACGTGATGGGGGCGTTCGCCGATCTTTCCGGCTGGATCGCCCGCTTCAACGCGATCAGCGAGGAATTTGCCGCGCCGATGGACGAGGAGGCGATGAACACGCTGCTGGCCGAACAGGCCGAGCTGCAGGAGAAGATCGAGGCCGCCAACGGCTGGGAACTCGAGCGCACGGTCGAGATCGCGCTGGATGCGCTGCGCTGCCCGCCCGGCGACTGGAACGTGGAGCGACTCTCCGGCGGCGAACGAAGGCGCGTGGCACTGTGCCGGCTGCTGCTGGAAAAGCCCGACCTGCTGCTGCTCGACGAACCCACCAACCATCTTGATGCGGAAAGTGTCGCCTGGCTCGAGCGTACGCTGCGCGACTATCCCGGCGCGGTGCTGGTGGTCACCCACGACCGCTACTTCCTGGAGAACGTGACCAACTGGATCCTCGAGCTCGAACGCGGCCGCGGCTACCCCTATCAGGGCAACTACACCGCCTGGCTCGAGCAGAAGCAGAAGCGCCTGTTCCAGGAGGAGAAGGAGGAAAGCGCCCGCCAGCGCGCGCTGGCCGAGGAACGCGACTGGATCGGCAGTTCGCCGCGGGCCCGCCAGGCGAAGAACAAGGCACGCATCCAGCGCTACGAGGAGATGCTGGCGGCCAGCCAGGAGCGCGTGTCGGGCGTGGCGGACATCGTGATCCCGCCGGCGCCGCGGCTTGGCCAGACCGTGATCGAGGGAGAGGGGCTTGCCAAGGCGTATGGCGAGAAACTGCTGTTCGAGGGGCTGGACTTCAAACTGCCTCCGGGCGGCATCGTCGGCGTGATCGGCCCGAACGGGGCCGGCAAGACCACGCTGTTCCGGCTGATCACCGGCCAGGACACGCCCGATACGGGAGCCTTGCGCATCGGCGAGACGGTGAAGCTCGGCTATGTCGACCAGAGCCGCGATTCGCTCGATGCCGACAAGACGGTGTGGCAGGAGATTTCCGGCGGCGAGGAGGTTCTGTATCTCGGCAAGCGCACGATCCAGAGCCGCGCCTATGTCGCTGCCTTCAACTTCAAGGGTTCTGACCAGCAGAAGAAGGTCGGCATCCTCTCCGGCGGCGAGCGCAACCGGGTGCATCTGGCAAAGATGCTGAAGTCGGGCGCCAACGTGCTGCTGCTGGACGAACCGACCAACGACCTCGATGTCGATACGCTGCGCGCGCTGGAGGAGGCGCTGATGGAATTCGCCGGCTGTGCGGTGATCATTTCGCACGACCGCTGGTTCCTCGACCGGCTGGCAACCCACATGCTGGCGTTCGAGGGCGACAGCAAGGTGGTGTGGTTCGAGGGCAATTTCGAAGCCTACGAGGCCGACCGCAAGCGCCG
>JADYYZ010000483.1 GCA_020853405.1 Acetobacteraceae bacterium | reverse complement strand
GTACCGGTCGGCGGCGGGCCCGCGCTCTATGGCGAGACGATCGCGCGCGAGACCGCGAAATTCACCGCCGTGATCCGCGCGGCGAACATCAAGCCGGACTGACGAAGGGCGTGGCGACGCACATGGGCGAGTGGCAGCGCGAGGACCGACGTGGCTGAAGGCATGAGCGCATCCCCCGCCGCCGAGGTGGATATCGCGCGGATGATGGCGCACCTCGAGGTGTTCGCCCGCCGCGTGAAGCTTTCCGGCAGCCCCGAGGAGCTGGAGAGTTTCCACTACCTGGAAGCAACACTCCGGGGCTACGGGTTCGCCACCGACCTGATCCTCCACGATGCCTATATCAGCCTGCCTGGCGCCGCGTCGCTGGATGTCGATGGCAGCGCGATCCGCTGCATCACGCATTCCTTCTCGCGGCCCTCGCCGGAGGGCGGGCTCGCGGGCGAGGTCGTGTATGCCGGGCGCGGTACCGAGGCCGAGCTCCTCGCCGCCGGTATCGAGGGCAGGATCGCGCTGATCGAGGGGCTGGCAGCGCCCGCACCCAGCGATGCCGCCTCGCGCCACGGGGCGATCGGCCAGATCCATATCAGCGCGCACGAACATCTGCACGAGATGTGCATCTCGCCCGTCTGGGGCAGCCCGACCGAAGCGACGCGCCAGCGCCTGCCGCGGACCATTGTGCTGACCGTTTCGGCGGAAGACGGCGGCGCGATCCGCGACCGCCTGCGCGCGGGTGGCAGGGTCACCGCACGCATGCTGGCCAGCGTCGATACCGGCTGGCGCAAGATACCGCTGCTGGTCGCCGACATGCACCGCCTCGGCGCGGCTGCTGCGGAACCGTTCGTGCTGTTCTCGGGACACCACGACACCTGGCATTTCGGCGTGATGGACAACGGCTCGGCGAACGCAACGATGCTGGAGGTCGCGCGCGTCGCCGCGGCCGGGCGGGCGCGCTGGCGGCGCGGCCTCCGGCTCTGCTTCTGGTCGGGCCATTCGCACGGGCGCTATGCCGGCTCGACCTGGTATGCCGACCATCACTGGGCCGAGCTCGCGGCCAGGTGCGTTGCCCACGTCAATTGCGATTCCACCGGCGGCAAGGGTGCGACCGTGCTGGCCGACGCGCTCTCCTCTACCGAACTCCGGGGCCTCGCTGCCGAGGCTGTGCTGACCGAGGGGCAGCAGCAGATTACCGGCCTGCGCATGAGCCGCGCCGGCGATGCCTCGTTCTGGGGCATCGGCATCCCCTCGCTGTTCATGGGCATGGGTGAACAGCCGGCGGGCGAGGGCGCGAACGTCGCCGGCGCGATCCTTGCCGGGGCGGGGGAGGTGCGAAAGGGCGCCGGCTTCGGCTGGTGGTGGCACACGCCCGACGACACGCTGGACAAGATCGACCCCGACCTCCTGGCGCGCGACACCCGCATCTATGTGCACGCGATCTGGCGGCTGCTGGCCGATGAGGTGCTGGCGCACGACTATGCCCGGTTCGCCGGGGACCTGCTCGGCGTGCTCGATGCGCTCGATGCCGCGCTGGGCGACAAGTTCGAGCTTGGCCGCCTGCGCGCGCGGGTGCGCGTGCTGCAGGACGACGCGGCGGCGCTCGACGCATCGGGTGCGGATGCATCGCGGATCAACCAGGCGAAGATGCGGCTCGGCCGTGCGCTGGTGCCGATCGACTACACCCACGGCAACCGCTTCGACCACGATCCGGCGCTGAAACTCCCGGCCTATCCGCTGCTCGATCCGCTGCGGGCGCTGGCGGCGGCGCCGGCCGGGTCGGACGCGGCGAAGTTCGCCGAAGTCGCCGCCCGGCGTGCCACCAACCGCATCGCCGACGCAATCGACCAGGCGATTGCGGCCACCCGCCTTTAGCTGCCCTCGGTCAGGATTCTCCACGCATGCCCGCGCTTTCGCCCAGCATGGCGTTCTTCACCACCAGCGATGGCGTGCGGCTTTGCTACCGCATCGACGATTTCACCGATCCGTGGCGGACGTGCGCGACGCCGGTGCTGATGCTGCATGCGGCAATGGGGTGCTATCGCCGCTGGTATGCCTGGATTCCCGCGATCGCGCGCGCATTCCCGACCATCAGCCTGGAACTTCGTGGCCATGGCGGTTCGGAGATCCCCGGGCCGGAGAAACCCTTCAGCCTGGAGCGGCTGGTCGATGACGTGCGCGAGCTGCTGGATCACCTGGGCGTGGCCAGCGTGCACGCGATCGGGCTTTCCGCGGGCGGCTATGTGGCCCAGCACCTCGCGATGCAAAGCCCCGGGCGTGTGGCGAGCCTCTGCCTGTTCGCCTCGACGCCCGGCCTGCTCGGCACCCAGGCCGCGGGCTGGCCCGCCCGCATCGCCAAGGTCGGGATCGAGGCGTTCGTGCGGGCAACCGCCTCCGACCGTTTCGGTGCGGATGCCGATCCGGCGATGGTGGACTGGTTCTGCCGCCAGGTCGGTGCCAATGATCCCGCCTGGATCGGAAAATTCGTCACCCACATGGCCTCGCGCGACTGGACCGCCGAGCTCGCGCGCATCGCCTGCCCGACGCTGATCGTGGCACCTGGGCACGAGCCGATCGGCTCGAACCGCCTGTACGACACGATGAAGGCGGCGATCGCCAACGCCGAACTCGTGGTGTTCGATGGCATGCCGCACAATATCGGCGACGCAGCCCCCGAACGCTGCGCCGCCGAGGCGCTGCGCTTCATCCGGGGGCTGGGCTGAGCGGCCCGGCGCCCGGCACCGGCCGCGCCAGGCGGCCCGGCCGAACCGCCGTCATCCGTGCCGGGCCGCGTGGAACCGCGTCTCGGCGTCGCGCACGGAGGCGGGGTCGAGCGTGACCTCCATGCCGATGATCGAGGCGGCAATCATCAGGTAGTAGCCGGATATGATGTTGATGTCGGTGATCTGGCGCGGGCTGAAGTGCGCGCGCAGGCGGTCGAATACCGGCGCCGGCACGCCCGCAAGCGCGGCATAGGCAAACACGTATTCCGCCAGCGCCTGGTCGTGATCGGGCAGCCCTTGTGGCACCTGGCCCGCCCGGATCGCGCCGAGCTCGGCCTCGCTCAGCCCTGCCTTCAGGCCAAGCGGCGCGTGGTGGTCCCAGGCATAATCGACGCCCCGGCCGGTGATCAGGATCACCATCTCCCTCTGCCGCCCGCTAAGCTCGGTCTGGTAGCGGCAATAGCCGCCAAGCGCGACGATCGCGGCCAGGCCCCGCGGCGCATGCGCGAACGACTTCATCACGTTCGAGACGATGCCGCGCGTCCTTCGGAACTCGGCGAAGGCGGCGGCCAGCTCAGGCGATTCGTCCGGGTCCGCGTCAGGCAGGCGCATGTCGATGTTCGCGGCCGTACTATTCGACCCTGATGCCGGCGATCCGCACGGCGTTTCCGATCACCGCCACCGAATCACGGATCGCCGCCTCCATCGCCGGGAGGCTGGGGTCGCCAAGCTCGGCGCCCCCCTTCAGCAGCGTCGCCTGCACATCCTCCATCGCCATGATGCGGATCATCATCGCGTTCAGCTGCAGGATCACCGGTTGCGGCGTGCCGCGTGGCGCCAGCAGACCGAACCAGCCGGAGATATTGTACCCGGGAAGGCCCGCCTCGGCGATGGTCGGCAGTTCCGGGGCGGCAGGCGAGCGTGTCGGCCCGCTGACCGCAAGCGCACGCAGCCGGCCGGCCGCGCGCAAGGGCAGCGCCGGCGCGACCGACCCGAAAAAGACCTGCACCCGCCCTGCCATGACATCGACCAGCGCGGGCGTGTCGCCACCATAAGGCACGTGCGTCATCTCGGTGCCGGTCATCGCGCGGAACAGTTCGGCAGCAAGGTGCGGCGGATTGCCGACACCCGAGGAGGCGTAGGCCAGCTGCCCCGGCCGCGCCCTGGCATAGGCGATGAACCCCTGCACGTCGCTCACCGGCAGGTCGGGCGGCACGACCATCATCTGCTGGGTGCGCGCCATCAGGCCGACCGGCACGAAATCGCCCACCGGGTCGAACCCGAGATTGGGATAGAGCGCCCTGGCCAGCGCGATCGCTGCCGAACCCAGGAACAGGGTGTGCCCGTCGGGCGCGGCACGCGCCGCCTGCTCCATGCCGATGCGACCGGCAGCCCCGACGCGGTTCTCCACCACGAAGGGCTTTCCCATCATCTCGCCCATCTTCTGCGCACAGATGCGGGCGTAGATGTCGCTGGCACCGCCGGCGGGCGCAGGCGCGATGATCCGCACCGGGCGGTTCGGCCAGTCCTGGGCGGCAGCGTGCCCGGCAAGGGCAAGTGCCGGCAGCGCGGCAAGCGCGCGTCGCCTCACGCCTGGCATCTCAGTAGGCCGACCGGCCGCCATCGGCCGGGATGGTTGCGCCGGTGATCATGCGGGAATCCTCCGATGCCAGGAACACCGCGATGCTGGCGATGTCCTCGGGCTGGCCGACCCAGAACGGATAGTCCTTCAGCCGGCCCGCCGCGTCCTGCCGGTCCGGCACCGGGCCGGGCTGGCCGGGCGGGCCGAAACTCTCCAGGATCCGGCGGCTGAGGATTCGCCCGGCCGCGATCGCGTTCACCCGCACCCGATCGCGCGCATAGGTGCCGGCAAGCGCGCGGGTCAGCGCCACGATGCCGCCCTTGGCGGCGGTGTAGACATGCGCGGGGCTCGATCCGCGCAGTGCGGCGCCGGACGAGAGGTTCACCACCGCGCCGCCGCCGGCCGCGATGATCGCCGGAATGGCGTAGCGGCAGGCCAGCATGGTCCCCAGCAGATCAAGGCGCATCGTGTGCTCGAACACGGCAAGATCGACATCCGCGATGAAGTCGTCGGCCGGGATCGAGCCGCCGGCCGAACACATCAGCACGTGCAGTGCGCCGAACCGCGCGACCGCCCGGCCGATCGCCTGGCGCACCTGGTCGTCCCGGGTGACATCGGTCGCGACGAACAGGCCGTCGCTTCCGGCAGCGCGCACGGCCTCGACGGCGGCCTCGCCGCGCTCGACATCGAGGTCGCACACGACCACGCGGGCACCTTCGCGGGCGAAGGCGACGGTGGAGGCGCCGCCGATCCCGCCCAGGCCACCGCCGGTGACCAGCGCAACCTTATCTGCCAGGCGAGCGCGCATCGCATTCCCCGAACCGTCCGCGCGGGCAAGGTTAGGCGGCGACCGCCCGGTTGTCACCGCCATGCCCGCACCGCACCGCTTACGTGGCGGGACGCGGCCGCGGTCTGGCGGCCAGCATGCGCGAGAGCGTGCCGTCCCGCAGCACGATCTGGTGCCAGAGTGCGCCAGCCACATGGG
>JADYYZ010000482.1 GCA_020853405.1 Acetobacteraceae bacterium | reverse complement strand
TTCTTGTGATGGCGGGGCGGATCATCGCGGGCGACGGCGCCTGGGGCATCTTCCACCTGGCCGGCGTGCCGCCCACCAGCTGGCACGGCTTCGCCCGCGCAATCATCGCCGCGGCGGCAGCCGGCGAGAACCGCCCCGAGGTGGTCGCGATCACCACCGCCGACTACCCGACAGCTGCCCGCAGGCCGGCACAGTCGGTACTTGCCTGCCCGCGCATCCTGGCTGCCTACGGCATCGGTCAGCCCGACTGGCGGGCGGCGATCGGCGCGGTGCTGGCGGAATCCATCGGCGCGCCGGCAATGGCGCCGCTACCGATCAGGGCCTCCTGACGGGCGAGGCAATCCGCCAGCGCGCAGCGCTTCAAAATGGTCGCGCGTGCCGCCCGCCGGACCGGGCCGAGTGCGGCCCGCCGGGCGAGCAGCGCGGCGGCGCGCGCGGCGATCGCGGCAGGCTCGCGCATGTCGACCAGGAAGCCGTTCCTGCCGTCGCGAATGAACTCGCGCACCGGCTGGGTGTCGGAGCCGAGCACCACGCAGCCGGCGGCCATCGCCTCGGTGGTCGACCACGACAGCACGAACGGCACGCTGGGATAAAGGTGCAGCGCGCTGACCTGGAGCAGCGACAGATAATCGTCATAGCCGAGCGCACCGACGAAATGCACGCGCGCCGGCAGCCCGCCCAGTTCCGCCAGCATCGCCTCGCGCCAGCTGGCGAAGCCCTGCGGCGGGTAGGAGTAGCAGATGCGGTCGGCGCCGCAGATCACCACCCGTGCCTGCGGCCGGCGGGCAAGCAGGCCGGGCAGCGCACGCATCAGCTGCGGAAAGCCGCGCTGCGGTTCGAGCCCCCGCGCGACATAGGTGACCACCTCATCGGCTTCGGTCAGCACCCCGCCATCGGGCAGCACGAAGCGCGCGGCAGGGTCGGGGCGGACGCGGACCGGGTCGATGCCGTCATGGATCACCGTGATGCGGTCGCGAAGCCAGGCGGGGTGCAGGTCGCGCTGCCAGGCCGTGGGGGCATAGAGCGCGTCCGCCGCTTCCAGTGCCGCGAGCAGGGCTGCGTTCTGCATGCGCAGCCGGCACTGCGCGTCGAGCGAGGTGGCGGTATCGCACGCGAAGCCGACATCGGCGCCGCTGCTGCGCCAGAAATACTCGCAATAGAGGATGATGCGTGCCGCCGGCAGGGCATCGCGCAGGAACAGCGCGTCGCCCCAGCCGGGGTGGGCGATGATGGCATCGGGAACGAACCCGTCGCGGCGGAGCGCCAGCACGGCGCCGAGCGCGGCACGGCCGGCCAGCACCGCCCCTTCGGCGGCGCGGGCATCGGGGTGTGTTGCCTTGGCCGGTGCGCCGGCGAGGCGGTAGCGCACCGTGCGCACGCCGGCGATCGAAGCAGGCGGGCTTCGCGTCGCCATCACCACCTGGTGGCCGGGGCGGGCGGCGAGTGCTGCGGCGAGCGCCCGGAACTGGCCTGGCCCGTTCGGGTGCAGGAACAGCAGGCGGCGTGCCGGGGCGGCATTGCTGGGCAGGGAACGGCGCATGGCGGGGCCAGCATGGGGGCCGCTGGTAACGGTTCGGTATAGTTCGCCGCGGCGCGGCCTTGTGGCGGTCGCAATTCTGCATGAGGGTGCGCCCGCGCCGCCCTGGAACCCTTGATCGTGTCCCTTCTTCCGCGCCTGCTGCAAAGCAAGTACGCCGTGCCGCCGCTGATGCTGGCGGCGGCCTTCCTGCTGCGCGGCCTGTCCTTCGTTCCGTACGTGATCGACACCGACGAGGGGCTCTACATGCTGCAGGCGCAGGCCTGGCTGCACGGCCAGGGCTGGCCGCTGATCGCGGTGTGGGACATGCACCCGGTGGGCGCGCCGATCCTGATCGCCGGCGCGATGGCCCTGTTCGGGGAGACGCTGGGCGCGGTGCGCCTGCTCGGCATGCTGGCCGTTACCGCCAGCGCGACCGGGCTTTATGCGATCGCGCGCCAGCTCCGCCTGCCGCACGTGGTCGGGCTGGGGGCGGGGGTGCTGTACCTCGGCATGACCAACCGCTTCAACGGGCTTGCCACCAACACCGAGATCCTGTTCGCACCCTTCATCGTTGCCGCGCTGGCAGTGGCGCTCGCCGCCGCGATCGCCGCCATCGAAACCGCGCGGCGCCCCGGCTTCGGCACGCTGGCGGTGGTCGGCCTGCTGGTCGGCATCGCGCTGACGATCAAGCCGGTCGCGATGCCGGAAGGCTGCTTTGCCTTCCTGGTGCTGGTGCTGCCGGCCTGGCGGCGGGGAGTGATCGCCCTTGGCCGCGTCGCCGTGATGGCCGCCGCCTATGCGCTGCTGTGCCTTGCGCCGACGCTGCTGCTGGCGGCCTGCTACGCCCTGATCGGCAGTTTCGATGTCTTCTTCGATACCGTGATCCTGGCACCGTTCCGCTATGCCGGCGGACGGCTGCCGGCGGCGGATGCTGCCTGGCTGATCGCTGCCTCGGCGCTGTTCCTGCTGTGGCCGTTCCTGGCTGCCCTGGTCGCCCTCGGCCGCGCGCGCGCGTTTCCGCGGGCGGTGCTGTTCAGCGCCACGTGGCTGCTGTTCGCGACCGCCGCGATCATGCTGCCCGGGTTCTACTACAACCACTATTTCATCATCTGGATGCCACCGCTTTCGCTGTTGGCGAGCTGCGGCCTGTGGTACCTGGCGGGGCGCCTGTGGCCGGCGCGCGCGGCGCTGGCGCTGGCGGTGATGCTGGGGATCGTCGCCACCGATTCCTGGGCCGACCGCACGGCCGTGCGCATGCACAGCGGCACCGCGATGCGCTTTCCCGACCCGGTGGCGGCGGTCGCCGCGGCACTCGCCGCCAACATCGAGCCGGGCGCAGTGGTGCTGGTCGCCAACTACCATCCGCTGGTCTACATGCTGGCCGGCGCCTCGGTGCCCTCGCGCTACGTGTTCCCCGCCCAGCTCACCGGCGAGTTCGGCGATGTCGGCGGCATCGACATGGATTCCGAGGTGGCGCGGATCCTGGCCGCGCGACCCGCCGCCATCGTGGTCGATCGTGGCTGGTGGCTGTCGATCCGCCCGAGCGTCCGCACCATGCTGACGCGCGCCTTGGAGCAGCACTACGAGCTGCGTGCCGAGGTCGAGGAGGATCGCGGCCCGGTCGAGATCTGGCACCTGCGCTGAGGCAGCGGCGATGGACGACCTGGCATTCATCGCCTCGAAGCTGCTGTGGTTCGTGCTGCGGCCGGCCACCTTCGCGCTGCTGCTGGCGCTGGCCGGGCTGGTGCTGGTGTGGCGGGGCCGGCGCGCCGGGCGCTGGCCGCTGCTGGCGGGGCTCGGCTTCTACGTCGCGATGCTGGCAACACCGCTGCCGCCACTCGTGCTGCTGCCGCTGGAGGATCGCTTCGCCCGCCCTGCCGAACCGCCGGCCAGGGTCGATGGCATCATCGTGCTGGGCGGCGCGGTCGACCAGAACATCACCGCGGCGCGCGATATCCCCTCGCTGAACGGCGCCGCCGAGCGCATGACCGAGCTGGTGGTGCTGGCGCGCAGGTACCCGGGCGCGAAACTGGTGTTCACCGGCGGCCAGGGCAGCCTGGTGCACGGCAGCCTGAACGAGGCCGACGTCGCGCGCGCGCTCTGGACCGCGATGGGGGTCGATCCCGCGCGCGTGATCTACGAGGACCAGGCGCGCAACACCTACGAGAACGCGGTGCTGACCAAGGCACTGGTGAAGCCCCGCCCGGGCGAGGTCTGGCTGCTGGTGACCTCGGCCAGCCACATGCCGCGATCGGTCGGCATCTTCCGCCATGTCGGCTGGCCTGTTGTGCCCTGGCCGGTGAACTACCGCACCGGCCACGGCTTCGCCGCGCTGTACGACGCCCCGTTCGTCGAGCGCATAGGCCAGTTCGAGGTGGGACTGCGCGAGTGGATCGGGCTTCTTGCCTACCGCCTGATGGGCCGCACCGACTCGCTGTTCCCGGCGCCCTGATACCAGCGGCACGAGTCTTTAGACTCGTGCCGAGGCGCCGAAGGCGCCCGCCGCCGGTGCGGCGAGCCAAGCGAAGCGCCGGCGCTTGAGGGCACGAAGGTTTCACCTTCGTGCGCCAAGTATGAAGGATCACAGATCGAGGATGCGCGCCGGCGCCGCCCGGCCCAGCAGCAGCTCGAAAAGTCCCAGCATGTTGCCGCGGAAGCGGCCGAAGCGGTCGACCTCCGGCTCCGGCCGCAGCGATCGCAGCAGGTTGATCAGGCAGTGGCGCGCGGCGCTGGGAATCGCGTGGTTCCAGGGGAAACTTCCCTTGCGCATCAGGTAGATCGGGTTGACCACCTGGCTGTAGCCGAGCCGCAGGCCCGGCGTGCGCGCCGACTTGGCACCCAGATGCACGCCGCGGGCACCGGCCAGCCGCAGGATCGTGCCCCCCGACGCGGCAGCGAGCCTGCGCGTCACGTCGATATCCTCGTACCAGGCATAGAGCGGCAGCGCCTCGTCGACGCGGATCGCATGTTCGCGCACCGGCGCCATGCGCAACGCCATGTTGCAGCCATAGCCGTTGAAGTGCGGCGCGACCGAGCCGGGATCGGGCGGCGGCACATCGCCACCAAGCAGCGCGCGGGCCGCCGCGGGCGCGATGCCTGGCCCCTTGGCGCCGTCGGCGATCACCGTGCCGGTTGCGACCACGCAGCCGGGATAGGCGCCCATCACCTGCTCCAGCACCTGAAGCCAGGCGGGCGCGGGGAAGAAATCGTCATCAAGGAACAGCACGATGTCGGCATCGGTCGCCGCATCAAGGATCGCGTTGCGCTGGCGTGGCAGGCCGGCCGGAGAACGAAGGAAGCTGATGTCGGGGCGGCTCTCCGGCAGCGTGCCGACATCCGACTGATCGACGTGGCAGACCAGGATGCGATCGGGGGCGCGTGTCTGGCGGGAAATCTCGGCCAGCGTCTCGGCAAGAAT
>JADYYZ010000481.1 GCA_020853405.1 Acetobacteraceae bacterium | reverse complement strand
CGCGAGCGTGGTGCGCGCCTCCTCGAGTTCCAGCAGGCCATCGGTGCCGGTCAGTGAAGTGATCACGCCGGCCCCGTCCTGCGGCCATTTCCCGGCAACCGGGCCGCCCGGGGCATCGCGCAGCGACACCCGCAGATACTCGCGCCGCCCCTCCTTCTTGCGATAGGCGAAGCCGCTCTCGACCGGCATCGGCCGCGGCGGCAGCCAGGCAGCGCCGGCAAGGGCTGCCAGCAGCGGGCGCACGATGTGCGCGAAGGTCACGAACACCGCCACCGGGTTGCCGGGCAGGCCGACGATCGCCGCGCCGCGGACCGTGCCCATCGCCACCGGCCGCCCCGGCTTGATCGCAACCCGCCAGTGATCGAGCCGCCCGACCCGGGCCAGCGCCGCCTTCACGTGGTCCTCCTCGCCGGTGGAAACCCCGCCCGAGGTCAGCAGCAGGTCGTGCGCATCGGCGGCACCGGCAAGCGCATCGGCGAGTGCCGCGGCATCGTCGGGCAGGATGCCGAGGTCGGCCGCCCGGGCGCCGGCGCGGGCCAGCAGCGCCAGCAGCATCGGCCGGTTGCTGTCATGGATCTGCGGGCCCGACAGCGCCGCGCCGGGACGCGCCAGCTCGTCGCCGGTCGAGAACACGCCGACCGAAAGCCGCCTGCGCACCGCAAGGCTGGTGCGCCCCAGTGCCGCGGCCAGCGCGATGTCCTGCGGCGCCAGCACCCGGCCCGCCGGGAGCGCGAGCTCGCCCACCGCCAGGTCCTCGCCCGCCTGGCGTGAGTTGGCGAAGCGGGCAAGGCCGGGCGGGCAGACCACGGTCGGGCCATCCAGGTGGGTATCCTCCTGCATGAACACGGTGTCGGCGCCGTCCGGCATCGGCGCGCCGGTGAAGATGCGGATCGCGCTTCGGGGCGGCAGGTGCGGCGCGGCCTGGCCCGCGGCGACGCGCGCGACCACCGGCAGCGCGGTCTCGCCGTCGGCGTGGAGGTCGGCGTGGCGCACCGCGAACCCATCGACCGCGCTGTTGTCGAACGGCGGCAGCGAAATCGGCGCCACCAGCGCCTCCGCCAGCACCCGCCCGCACGCCTCGGAAAGCGCCACCAGTTCGCTGGCGGCGACGGCGGTGACCCGCGCCCGCAGCTCGGCCGCGGCCTGGGCAAGCGGCATCGGCCTGCTGCCGAAGGCGAAGCAGTCGTCGCTCAGCTGGGCCATGGCACCCGCGCCAGGCGTTCGGCCGGCGTCGCGGCGGCAAGCGCGAGGCCGGCGATCGCGGGAATGTCGTCGAGCTGGGCGCAGGGCAGGGCGCAGCCGGGCGGCGGGCTGTCGGTGGCGAGCGCCACGATCGCCGGGTCGTCGGCAAACAGGTGCGGCCGCGCGTTGGCCGCCCGGTGCACCTCGATCTTCGGGTGGCCGAAGCGCTTGAAGCCCTCGACGATCAGCAGATCGACCGGCTGCATCCGCCACAACAGGTCGGGCAGTTCCGGTTCCGGCGCGCCGCGCAGCTCGTGCATCAGCGCGAACCGCGCGCCGCTTGCCACCAGCACCTCGGTGGCACCCGCCTTGCGATGCATCCAGGAATCCTTGCCCGGCGTGTCGACATCGAAGGCGTGGTGCGCGTGCTTGATCGTCGAAACCGAAAGCCCCTGCCCGATCAGATAGGGAATGAGCCGGACGAGCAGCGTGGTCTTGCCGGCGCCGGACCAGCCGGCCAACCCGATGATGCGCATGGCGGCCGAGGATAGAGAAGCCGGGCGGCGACGGCCACCCGGCAGGCAGGGGGTCGGCGCCGTGCTGCTATTCCGCCGCCCGCGCCCCCCGCGGCGGCACCGCGGCCCGGCCCTTCGCGACCTGCTCCTCGACCCACAGGCTGTGGTGCTCCCTGGCCCAGTTCAGATCGACCTGGCCGCTGCCCATGGCATCGAACGCGCCTTCCATCCCGACGCTGCCGATATAGATGTGCGCGATGATGATGCCGATCATCGCCAGGCCGACGGCGCCGTGCACCATGTTGGCGAGCTGCATGCCGGCGATGTCGGTGAACTGCAGCGGGAACAGCAGCAGCACCCCGCTGGCCGACAGCGCGGCGCCGCCCAGCACGACCGACCAGAACAGCAGTTTCTGGCCGGCATTGAACCGTTTTGCCGGCGGATGGGTGCTGCCCACCAGGCCGCCGCCGGCGGCGAACCATCGGGCGTCGGCGCGGCTCGGGATGTTGTCGGCGATCCAGGTCAGCAGCGTCAGCACCAGCCCGACGATGAACGGAAAGGCCAGGAAATTGTGCGCGTATTTCAGCACGACGCTGAGGCTGGCGAAGGCCTCGTGCCCGACCAGCGGCAGCAGCAGCATCCTGCCGAAACTGATGTTGAGCCCCGAGATCGCGAGCACGACGAAGGTCGAGGCGGTCAGCCAGTGCACGAACCGCTCGAACCCGTTGAAGCGCTGGATGGTGCGCCCCGAGGCGCCGGCGCTGATGCGGACCTTGCCGCGCACCAGGTAGAACAGCACCAGCACCCCCAGCATGCCGAGCACGGCGATGCCGCCGATCCAGGTCATGGTCTGTTCCTGGAAGACGCGCCAGTCACGCCCGGCGGGCTGGATCAGCACGCCTGCATTGCGGTTCGGGATGCTGACGCGGCCATCGATCTCGCGCAGCTGGCCCAGCAGCTGCTGTTCCTGCACCGACATCGCGCGCGGGCCGGCCGGCGCCGGCGGCTGTGCGGCGGCGGGGAGGGCGACGCCGATCAGCAGCGCCGCCAGGAGGACGCGGATCGTGCCCATCAGATCACCACCGTTTCCTTGTAGGCCACCTGCCAGCCCCAGGCGCCCGAGCCATAGCCGCGCCTGACCACGCGCTCCTTGTAGATCGCGGCGATGATCTCGCCATCGCCGGCCAGCAGCGACTTGGTGCTGCAGAATTCCGCGCACAGCGGCAGCTTGCCCTCGGCCAGGCGATTGCGGCCGTAGCGGGCATACTCGGCCGCCGACCCGTCGGCTTCCGGGCCGCCGGCGCAGAAGGTGCATTTGTCCATCCTGCCGCGGCTGCCGAAATTGCCGACGCGCGGGTATTGCGGCGCGCCGAACGGGCAGGCGTAGAAGCAGTAGCCGCAGCCGATGCAAAGATCCTTGTCGTGCAGCACGACGGCATCGGCGGTGACATAGAAGCAGTCGACCGGGCAGACCGCCTTGCAGGGCGCATCGGTGCAGTGCATGCACGCCATCGACACGCTGCGTTCGCCCGGCTTGCCGTCGTTGATCGTCACCACGCGGCGGCGGTTGATGCCCCAGGGCACCTCGTTCTCGTTCTTGCAGGCGGTGACGCAGGCATTGCATTCGACGCAGCGGTCGGCGTCGCACAGGAACTTCATGCGGGCCATGATCGTTCTCCCCGTTGCCCGGCTCAGGCCGCCCGGACCTGGCACAGACCCGCCTTGGTCTGGTGCATCCCGGTCACCGGGTCATAGCCGTAGGCGGTGGCCGTATTGGCGCTTTCGCCGAGCACGACCGGGTCGGCGCCGGGCGGATACTTGCCGCGCTGGTCCGCCTGCATGAACCAGCCGGCGAAGTGGAACGGCATGAAGGCCACCCCCTTGGCGACGCGCTCGGTGACCAGCGCCTTCAGGCGCATCCATTTGTCCTCGGGCATCTCCGGCCCCTGCACCAGCGCCCAGCCGCCGTCGCTGATGTTGCGCTCGGCCGCGTCGGCCGGATTGATCTCGATGAACATGTCCTGCTGGAGTTCGGCGAGCCACTTGTTGCTGCGCGTCTCCTCGCCGCCGCCCTCGTACTCGACCAGGCGTCCCGAGGTGAGGATGATCGGGTATCTCCTGGCCACGTTCTGGCTGGCGGCGCGGCTCTGGATGGTGCGGCCGAGATTCGGCATCCTGAGCTGGCGGCCGTCCTCGTAGGTCGGGTATTTGGCGACCAGCTCGGGGCTCGGGCTGTAGATCGGCTCGCGGTGCACCGGCACGGGGTCGGGCAGGTTCCAGGCCATGGCGCGTGCCTTGCCGTTGCCGAACGGGCTGCAGCCGCGCTTCAGCGCGACGCGCTGGATGCCGCCCGAAAGGTCGGTCGCCCACGACACCGTGCCCGGATTGGCGCCACCGATGCGCAGGATGGTTTCGCGCTCCTGGTCGGTGAGGTCGGCATCCCAGCCCAGCCGCTGCAGCACCGCATAGGTGAATTCCGGGTACGGCCCCTCGATCTCGGAACCCTTGCTCCAGGAACCCTGGGCGAGCATCGTCTGGCCCTGGTACTCGGTGCCGAAGCGCGCGCGGAACGTGCCGCCGCCTTCCATCACGTGCAGGTTGGTGTTGTACAGCACGTGCGTGCCGGGATGCTTCAGTTCCGGCGTGCCCCAGCACGGCCAGGGCAGGCCATAGAAATCGCCGGCCACCGGCGTGCCCTCGCGCCCGCGCAGGCTGACCAGATCGAAATGCTGCTGGTTGGCCATGTGCAGCTTCAGCCGCTCCGGGCTCTGGCCGCAATAGCCGGTGCTCCAGCCGCCGAGATTGATCTCGCGCAGGATGCTCTCGGGCGTCGGCTCGTCGTCCTTGATCTCGAACTTCTTGAACATCTCGTCGGCAAAGCCGAGTCGCTTCGAAAGATCGTAGATCACGCGGTAGTCCGAACGGCTTTCGAAGATCGGCTTCACCACCTGCTCGCCCCATTGCAGCGAGCGGTTCGAGTTGGTGCGGCTGCCGCTGGTTTCGAACTGGGTGCAGATCGGCAGCAGATAGGTGTTGTCGGTGCGCCCCGACAGCACGGCGAAGGTGGTCGGGTGCGGGTCGGCGACCACCAGCAGATCGAGCGCCTCCAGCCCCTTCACCGCGGCCGGCATGCGCGAGACCGAGTTGCCGCCATGGCCCATCACCACCATGGCGCGGAAACGCTCGGTCTGGCCGATCTCGTCGGCAGCAGGCTTGGTGGGGTCGGCCGCGCCCTTCATCACCGCTGCATCGAAATAGCGGGTCGAGGTGATGCCCGACAGCTCCATCAGCCGCTTGCGGCCGGCATCGTCGAGGTCCTTGGTGCCGAAGCGCGCGCGCAGGTATTCATACGGAACGTCCCACACCCGGCCCCAGTGCCGCCAGGCGCCCTCGACCAGGCCGTAATAGAGCGGCAGCGTCACCACATCGAGGCCGAGGTCGGTCGCCCCCTGCACGTTGCAGTGGCCACGGAAGATGTTGGCGCCGGTGCCGTTGGCGCCGACATTGCCGGTGGCCAGCAGCGCGATGCAGCTGGCGCGCACGTTGGCGGTGCCGACCGCGTGCTGGGTCTGGCCCATGCACCAGATCAGCGTCGCCGGTTTCTGCGTCGCGAACATTTCCGCGACCCGACGGAGCTGCGCGCCGGGCACGCCGGTGACGCGCTCGACCTCCTCGGGGTTCCACTTCTTCACCTCCGCGCGCACCTGGTCCATGCCGTGCACGCGCGCTTCGATGAACTGCTTGTCCTCCCAGCCGTTCTCGAAGATGTGCCACAGCATGCCCCACAGCGTCGGGATGTCGGTGCCCGGGCGGATCCGCACATATTCGGTGGCGTGGGCGGCGGTGCGGGTGAAGCGCGGGTCGATCACGATCATGTTGGCGTGCTGCAGTTCCTTGCCGGTCAGCAGGTGCTGCAGCGACACCGGGTGCGCCTCGGCCGGGTTGCCGCCCATGATGATCATGGTCTTGGTGTTGCGGATGTCGTTGTAGCTGTTCGTCATCGCGCCGTAGCCCCAGGTGTTGGCGACGCCGGCGACGGTGGTGCTGTGGCAGATGCGGGCCTGGTGGTCGATGTTGTTGGTGCCCCAGAAGGCCGCGAACTTGCGGAACAGGTACGAGCCTTCGTTGCTGAACTTGGCGCTGCCCAGCAGGAACACGCTGTCGGGGCCGCTCGACTCGCGGATCGCCAGCAGCTTGGCGCCGATCTCGTCGATCGCCTGGTCCCAGGGGATGCGCTGCCAGCGCCCGCCGGCCAGTTTCATCGGGTATTTCACGCGCCGGTCACCGTGCACCAGTTCGCGCACCGCGCCGCCCTTGGCGCAGTGCGAGCCGCGGTTGATCGGTGAATCCCAGCCCGGCTCCTGGCCGACCCAGACGCCGTTCTGCACTTCGGCGATCACGGTGCAGCCGACCGAGCAGTGGGTGCAGATGTTCTTGCGCCGTTCGATCGGTACCCCCGCCACCACCGGCCCGGCTTCCGCCTTGCGGGTGGCGATCGGGGCCAGCGTGCCCAGTGCCGAAAGCCCGCCGGCGGCAACGCCGGAGCGGCGCAGGAAGGCGCGGCGATCGAGGGCGCCGGCGGCAAGCCCGCCGAGGCTTTGCGCGAGCTTCCCGCGCGAGGGGGTGCGATCGGTGCGGCGGATCAGCATGGCGTCTCTCCTCCGCGCTCAGTAGCGGTTGACGCGGTAATAGGCCTGCACATTGGCGCTGTTCGGCTGGTAGCGCGCCTTGTCGCGCTCGGCCCTGGTCTCCTTGGCGGTCGCCTGCGCCGCTGCCGCGCCCGGCACGACGGCGCTGGCGGCGGCGGCGCCGGAAAGCCCCAGCGCGCGCAGGAAGGTGCGGCGGGCGGCGGCCGGCCTGGTGTCGTTGCTGCTCATCGCTGACCCTCCAACACGGGCTTCGCCCCGCCCGCCTCGCGCGGCAGGGAGAACGCCTCCGTTTCGATCTCGAAGAACCGACGGCCATAGGCCCCGACCGCGCGATAGAACGCCGAGGAGCACGCCTCCAGGTCGGCAAACAGCCTTTCCGCCCAGGCCAGCAGGTGGGCGCGGAAGAATGCCTCGCCGGAATCGTCAGAGCCGAGGCTGCCACCGGCAAGGCCGGCCATCACCTCGCACAGGATGCCGATATGGTCCTCGGGCTCGGCCAGGTCGTCGGCGCGGGCGACGCCGAGACCGGCGAGCGCGGCCCGCAGCTCGGCCAGCGGCCGTTCGTGCAGGAACCCGGTGAGATAGAAACTGGCATAGGCCAGCACCTCGCCGCGGCCGAGGCCGATGAAGACGTCGAAGAACTCGCCGCCGACGCCATCGGCATCGGTCGCGGCGGCGGCCTCGGCCAGGGCGATGCGGGCAAGCCCGAGCGGCGTTGCATCGCCCCGCAGCTGGGCAAGGCCACGCAGCAGCGCGGCATCGGGCGAGCGCAGCAGCAGCCGCGCCAGCAGCGCGTATTCGCCGGCGCGCGCGGCGTCCATCTCGTCGACCGGCTGGGCGGGCGTGAACAGGTCGGGCCGCAGCACGATGCGGTCGAGGCCGGTGGCGGCGGCGACCGCGGCCACGCGCTCCGCCGGCACCCGTTTCCAGGTGGAAACCGAGGGCTGGGCGATGCCGAGCCGACGCGCCAGTTCACCAACGCCGCCGGCGGCGTGGATGGCGCGTTCCAGGCCCGCATCGCGCGCCCCCTCCCGGGTCGTGGCGCTGCCTGCCATTAGTCGTGCGAAACCTCCGTCCGGGCACAGTGCGTGACCACGGAGGCAGCGGTCAATAGTCTTTGCCTATCCGGCTCAGGTCGGCACCGCGCCGCCATGCCGGCGCGGCCGCGGCGCCGCCAGCTCCCGGTTGGGCGGCGGCGCTGGCGACGATGCGGGATCTGTTTCATGCCCCGATCCGGGCGCCGATCCGGGTGCCGATTCGGGTGCCGCCGCAGGCAGGCGGACCGCGGCGGGCGCCGGCGCCTGGTATGGCGCGTCAGGCGCCGGCGGGACGGCTGGTTCGGCAGCGGCCGGTTCGGCAGCGGGTGGTTCGGCAGCGCGCGGCGGCAGGATGCGCGCTGCCCAGCGTTCGATCTCCTCGGCGCTGGCCTCCAGCCCGCCATAGCCGGGCGCACCGCCGGCGGCGTTGAAGTCCCAGTCATAGTCCGCCATCTCGCGGAAGTCGCGGATCGCTGGGTCGAGCGACCAGATCCTGGCCAAGGCCGCCCGGCGGAGCGCCGGCGGCACGCCCGGTCGCATGAAGGCGCGGATGTCGCTGTCCGCGGTGAGCGTCGCGATGTCGGGCAGCGGCGGCAGCGCTGGCGCCCCTGGGCCGTCCGCCGCGGCCGCCGGGCCTTCCCTCGCCTCCGCCTCCGCGGCCTCCGCGGCCTCCGCCGCCTCCGCCGCCTTCCCGGCCGCCTGCGGCGGTTGCGGCGGCGCTACCGCCGCCGGCGGGCGGCCGCGCTCGCTCGCCGCGCCGCGCGCCACCCGCTTGCGCCTCGACCAGCGCGAGAGAAACCCCTCGTCGTCCTGTGCGCTCATTCCTCGTCCACCCGGCTCCGCCGGCCGAGCGAGTCGGGATCGGCGCGGTCGCGCTGGCGCTTGTGGAAGGTACGCTCGACATGGTGTTCGGCCACGAACGCTGCCAGACGGGCCGCGATCGGCGCCGGCATCGGCACCATCTCGACCACCCGGGCCGCCGCATCGACGCCGGCTTCGCTGAAACTCTCGCCTTCGGTCGGGTCGGCGCTCAGCGCCACCACCATGCCGTCCTGGTCCAGCACCACCCACAACCGGGGCGCCCCGGTCGCCAGGTTGTCGCGGTAGTTCCCGGTCTCGACGTGATGCAGCACGAGCTGTGCCGGCCCGAGATAGACGAGGCCGCCTGGCAGCTGGGTGCGCGGGGCGGTTGCCGGCACCTCGGCCAGCACCGCACGCGGACACCAGCGCGCCACACCCCAGGCGGTGACCGGCTGCACCAGCTCGCCGACCACGCCCACCTCGACCAGGAGCGCCGCCATCACGCCACCTTCGCCGTCTCGAGCGGCAGCCCGACCAGCAGATTCTGCGGCTTCATGACCACCCGGTTCGCGCCGTCGCGCGCCAGGATCATCCACACCGGCCGGCCGGCGAGGCGCGCCAGCACCGGCGCGCCCGCCCCGAAGCCGAGCCGGAACAGCGCCAGCACCCGCGCCCGGTCTGCCTCCTCGACCGTCTCGCCCCGCCACAGCGCGTTGCCGATGCGGGTGGCCTCGGCATCGAGGCCGACGAACCAGCGCCAGGCGTCGTCGTGCATTTCCGCCACCGGGTCGATCTGCACGTCATGGCCCAGCATGTGGCCGATCCAGGCCGCCATCGCCCGGCACAACCCGTCGCGGCCGGGCCGGCCGAGGCCGAAATCCAGCACCATCGCGTGCGCGTCCGACTGCGCCCACCAGAGGCCGGCATTGTCCTCGGTCATGACGTCGAGATCGACGATGCTGGGGGCGGGCTGGACCAGCAGCGACAAGGCACCCGGCTGCCGCGCGTCGCGGCGCTGCTCCACGATCTCGGCATCGGCCAGCAGCAGCACGCCCTCGTGCACGGTTGCCTGCTGCGGGCGGAAGAACAGTTCCGCCGCGCGCAGCGTGAACGGGTCCTCGCAGCCATCGAGCGCGTTGCGCAGCACCAGCTGGCAGAGCTGCTGGAGGAACAGTACCGGCACCCCGCCAGCGCCTCGCCGCGCGAAATCGAGATACGCTGCCTCGATCGTCGGCGCCCGCAGCAGCCGGTCGCGAAAGCCGAGCCAGACCGAGAAATTCTCACGCGCGTCGGCATCGGCGATGGCGGTGATCTCGGAAGCGGCGACGGCACGGCGCGGGTCGGCCAGCAGCATGGCATGCAGCCGGCGCTCCGCCGCGCACGCCGCCTCGGGCGGCACCAGCTCGGGCCGGGCGAGCCAGGCCTTCAGCAGGTCGTCGCTGGCCAGAAGGCCGCCGCCCTCGGCGCGGTCAGCCAGGTGGTGGCCCGAGCCGATCCAGAAATCGCGCCTCATCGCTCGCCGCGGGCCATCGCGGCGAGGTCGGGGGGAGCCGCCGCCTCCTCCGCCACCTCGATCAGCCGGAACGGCGTGCCGGGGCCGGGTCCGGCACGCGGCGCCAGCGTGCGGAAGGTCTCGCGGATCGCGCCCGACTCGAACGCCCGCGTGAGCGCGATCACGGTGCCGGCCGGCGGCGCGGCGCAGAGTTCGGCGGCGAACGCGATCTCCTCGTCAGCGGCGGCCAGCGCGAGCGCCGGATCGGGGCAGCCGAAGCGCGCGCACAATGTCGCGGCCAGTGCCGCACGCGCTGCGTCGTGTTCCGCCAGGCTGGCCTCCGTCGCCACCACCAGCGTGCTCCAGCCGCAGCTGCCGACCCCTAGGAAGCCGCTCCGGAACGCAGCCAGCCGCTTGCCCGAAAGCGATTCCGGCACGGCGCCCGCGAAGGCGAAACTGCCGACCACGCACCACTCGCCGGGTTCGGCGGCGTCGGCGAACACGAAGCGGTCGGAGGCATCGAGGCGGAGTGCCCGCGGCAGTTTCAGGGTGGCGCTCACGCTGCCTCCAGCCAGTCAGGCGACAGCAGGCGGGCGGCGAGCGCGGAGGTGCCCTGCACGAGCTCGCCGGCCGCGTCGAGCCGGCCGGGCGGTTCGAGCAGCCGCGCATAGGCGCGAGCGACCGCGGCAAACCCCCGGCTCGCCCAGGCGTCGGTGTGGAACAGCAGGTGCCGTGCGAAACCCTCCACCAGCGCCGCGGGCACGAGGTCGAAACCTTCCTCGGCCAGCGCGGTGCGGCCCCGCACCTGCCCCGGCTCGAAATCCTCGGGCCAGGCAAGCCGCAGCGCGACACCGAACAGCAGCCAGGCCGGCACCGATTGCTCGGCCGCGTCATCGGGCCAGGCGAGGCGCCCGCCCCCCGCAAGCCCGCCATCGACCAGGATCGCCGCCGGCCAGCCGATGCGCACCGGGCGTTCCGGCGGCGCGGCGGGCGCCAGCGCATCGAATAAAGCCAGCATGCCGGGATAGATCGCGCGGCGGGCCGCGACCAGCGGCACCTCCGGCTCCAGCACCACGGCAAGGGCAAGGCTTTCGGCATCGGCGGCCCAGAACAGGCTGCCCGCGCCATGCGTGCCGGCGAGCCGCCGCGCCCGGGCAAAGACATCGGCGGCGCGATCCAGCCCGAAGGCGCGAAAGCCTGGCGGCATCACGGGAGCGGCCAACTGTTCCTTCCTTCCGCCGCGTCATATATGCGCAAGGCAGCGGCCGCGCGAGTGGAGGTGGGAGGTTGGCGGAAACCCGACGGATCGTCCTGGTGTGCGACTGCGAGGGCACGATGGCCCCCGACCGCGCGGCACTCGCGCGCGGCTGCCGCGGCGCCGAGCTCCGGTGGTTCCACCAGCTGTGCGGCGCCGAATCCCCGTCCGCCCGCGCTGCCCTGGCGGAAGGCAGGCCGCTTAGCATCGGCTGCACCGCGATGGCGCCGCTGTTCCGCGAATTCGCCGCAGATGGCGGCGTCGGCGAACCGGCCTTCGCCAATATCCGCGAGACCGCCGGCTGGTCCGACGAGGCCGCCGCTGCCGGCCCGAAGATGGCGGCACTGCTGGCCGCCGCCGCCGAGGAGATGCCGCCGGTGCCGCTGGTCGGGCTGGAATCGGGCGGGGTTGCGCTTCTGGTCGGCCGCGACGAGGCGGTGTTCACCGCCGCCCGGCTGCTGAAGGACCAGCTCGATCTCACCGTGCTGCTGGCCCCGGGCGCCACGCCGGCGCCGCCGCCGGTGACCGAGTTTCCGGTGCTGCAGGGAGTCGTGCGGGGCGCAAGCGGGCATCTCGGCGGGTTCGAGGTTACGGTCGACCGCCTCGCCTCGCCCGCGCCCTCCAGCCGCGCTGCCTTCGCCTGGGGGCCGGAGCGCGACGGCACCACCAGCCGCTGCGACCTGATCCTCGATGTTTCCGGCGGCGCGAGACTGTTCCCCGACGGCCTGCGCGAAGGCTATCTGCGTGCCGACCCCGGCAACGAGGCGGCGGTGCTGCGGGCGGTACTCGCCGCCCGCGAGCTGGTCGGCGGTTTCGACCGGCCGCGCTTCATCACTTTCACCGCCCCGCTGTGCGCGCACCGGCGGTCGAACCGCACCGGCTGCACGCGCTGCGTCGAGCTCTGCCCGGCCGGCGCGATCACGCCGGGGATCGGCAAGGCAGCGACCCATATCGGCCTTGATCCGCTGGTCTGCATGGGCTGCGGCAGCTGCGCCGCGGTCTGCCCCACCGGCGCGGCGAGCTATGCGCTGCCGCCGGTCGATGCCGCGATCCGCCGCGCCCGCACCCTGCTGCTGACCTTTGCCGAGGCAGGCGGGCAGGCGCCGGTGCTGCTGCTGCACGAGACCGGCGAGGATGCCCACGCCGAGGCGCTGATCGACGCGCTGGCCCGCCACGGCAGCGGCCTGCCCGCCGATGTGCTGCCGTTCGCGGTGCACAGCATCGCCGGCATCGCGCCCGAATTCCTGGCCGCCGCCTTCGCCTACGGGGCGAGCGCGGTGCGCGTGCTGGGCCGCGCCCGGCCGCGCCACGCGCTCGATGCGCTGGCGCGGACCTTCGCGCTCGCGGAGGCGATCCTTGCCGGCCTCGGGTTCGGGCCTGGCCGGCTGGGGCTGATCGAGACCGACGACCCGTTCACGCTGGGCGAGGCGCTGCGCGAGGCCGGGCGCCCGGCCCCGGTCGGCACGCCGCGCCGGTTCGAACCGCTCGGCGACAAGCGCAGCGTGCTGCGGGTTGCGATGCGGGAACTGGCGGCGGCGGCGCCCTCTCCGGCCGCCCAGCTGGCGCTGCCGGCGGGCGCGCCGTTCGGCGCCGTGCTGGTCGACGCCGCGGGCTGCACGCTCTGCCATGCTTGCGTCGGTGCCTGCCCGACCGGCGCGCTTTCGAGCGACCCCGACCGGCCGCTGCTCGGTTTCCTCGAGGAAGCCTGCGTGCAATGCGGGCTGTGCGCGGCGACCTGCCCGGAGGGCGTGATCCGCCTGCAACCGCGGCTCGACTTCACCGAGGCAGCGCGCACGCGGCAGGTGCTTAAGGAGGAGGCGCCGTTCCACTGCATCCGCTGCGGCAAGCCGTTCGGCACCGCCTCGACGATCGCGCGGATCGAGGCCGCACTCGCGGGCAGGCACTGGATGTTCCGGGGCGAGACCAGCCACGCCCAGCTGATCCGGATGTGCGAGGATTGCCGCGTGGTCGAGGTGACGAACCGGGGCACCGACCCCTATGCCGGGCCGGAGCGGCCGAAGCCGCGCACCGCCGCCGATTACTCGGCCGGCGATCCCGGCCTCTGAGCGCCGCCGGCGCCGGAAAATGCCCCGCTTGCGCGCGCCTTCCCGCCCGGCCACTGTCGGCCCGGGCAGCGGCGCCCGCGTGCCGAAGGGAGACCATGGATGGCCGACGAATCCTTCGATGTGATCGTGATCGGCGCCGGGCCGGGCGGCTATGTGTGCGCGATCCGGGCCGCCCAGCTGGGGCTGAAGGTCGCCTGCGTCGAGAAGCGCCCGACCCTCGGCGGCACCTGTCTCAATGTCGGCTGCATCCCGAGCAAGGCGCTGCTGCAGAGCTCCGAGAAGTTCTCCGAGGCGAAGGGCGCGCTGGCCGCGCACGGCATCACGCTGGGCGAGGTCGGCCTCGATCTCGCGCGCATGCAGGCACGCAAGGCCGAGGTGGTGAAGGCCAACGTCAGCGGCATCGAGTTCCTGTTCAAGAAGAACAAGGTGACCTGGCTGAAGGGGGCCGGCCGCATCGCCGGCCCTGGGCGGGTGGCGGTCGATGGCAGCGAGTACGCAACGAAGCACATCGTGATCGCGACCGGCAGCGAAAGCATGCCGCTCGCCGGCGTCGAGGTGGACGAGAAGCGCATTGTCACCAGTACCGGCGGGCTCGAGCTCGATGCCGTGCCGGGGCACCTGGTGGTGATCGGCGCCGGCGTGATCGGGCTGGAACTGGGCAGCGTCTGGCGCCGGCTGGGGGCGGCGGTGACGGTGATCGAGTATCTCGACCGCATCGTGCCCGGCACCGACGCCGAAACCGCGACCGCCTTCCAGCGGATCCTGGCAAGGCAAGGCTTGAAGTTCAAACTTTCAACGAAGGTCACCGCAGCGAAGGCGGGGCCGGATGGCGTGACGCTTACGATCGAACCCGCCAAGGGCGGTGCCGCCGCCGAGGTCACGGCCGATGTCGTGCTGCTCTCGATCGGCCGGCGCCCCCATACCGAGGGGCTGGGCCTGGCCGAGGCAGGGGTGGCGGCCGACGAGCGCGGCCGCGTCAGGACCGATGCGCGCTATGCCACGAACGTCGCCGGCATCTGGGCGATCGGCGACTGCATCACCGGCCCGATGCTGGCCCACAAGGCCGAGGAGGAGGGCGTGGCGGTGGCCGAGCTGATCGCCGGCCAGCACGGCCACGTGAACTACGAGGCGATTCCCGGCGTGGTCTACACCTGGCCGGAACTGGCCACCGTCGGCGCCACCGAGGAGGAGCTGAAGGCACGGGGCACCGCCTACAAGGTCGGGAAGTTCCCGTTCACCGCCAACGGCCGCGCCCGCGCGATGGGCAGCACCGACGGGTTCGTGAAGATCCTGGCGGACGCCGAGACCGACCGCATCCTGGGTGCGCACATCATCGGCCCCGACGCCGGCACCCTGATCGCCGAGCTGGTGCTGGCGATCGAGTTCAAGGCCAGCGCCGAGGACATCGCGCGCACCAGCCACGCCCACCCCAGCCTGAACGAGGCGGTGAAGGAAGCAGCCCTGGCGGTCGACGGCAGGGCGCTGCACATCTGAACCACCCGGGATGACGCTTGGGCGGCCGGTGCCGGGCCTGGGCAAGGCGGCAGGCTTGCGCCGCGCGTGCTGCGCCCGCACATAGCCCGCCATGGCCAGGAAGCGCGACTACATCGCCGTGCCGCAGATGCTGCCGGCGCGGCCGCCCGGCTTCTTCTCGCGCATCCGCCGCAAGGCGTTCGGCTGGAGCATGATCCTGCTCGGCATCGCCGGGCTGCTGCTGCCGATCCTGAACGGCACCTTCTTCCTGATGGTCGGGCTTTACGTGCTGAAGGACGACTATGCCTGGGCAGGCAGGACGATCGCCTGGATCCGGCGGAAGTTCCCCAAGCAGGCAGCCAGCATGGACCGCGGCCAGGCCAGGGCCGAGACCTACCTGAAGCGCACCCGCCGGGCGGTCCGCCGCTATTACGCGCAACTGCGGCGCTGAGCCGGGCGGACGATCCGCCCCGGCCCGATCGGGGGGCGAAAGGCGTGGTTCCGCCGCCTGGGCCACGGCGTTATGGTCGGG
>JADYYZ010000480.1 GCA_020853405.1 Acetobacteraceae bacterium | reverse complement strand
TGGCCGCGATGCTGGATGCGGGCAATGGCAGGCTGTTCCATGCCTGGCGCGCCGGCCAGGCGAAGCACGCCGCGATGCTGGAGGACTATGGCGCGATGGCGGGGGCGGCGATCGCGCTGTTCGAGGCGACCGGCATCGGCGGCTACCTGGTGCGCGCCACTGCCTGGCTGGAGACCCTCGAGCGTGACTTCCCGGACGGCGCCGGCGGCTACTTCACGGCGTCCGCCGATGCCCCCGACGTGCCGGCGCGGCAACGCGGTGCCGCCGACAACGCCACCCCATCCGGCAACGGCCTGAGCGCCGATGCGCTGGCCCGCCTGTGGTGGATCACCTTCGAGGATCGCTGGCGCCTGCGGGCCGAGGGCGTGCTGAACGCCTTCGGTGCCGAGGCCAGGCGCAATCCCGCGGCGCATCCCTGGCTGCTGTGCACTTCCGACCTGCTGGCGAACGGGCTTTCGGTCGCGATCTCGGCAGGCGCCGGCGCCGAGGCGCTGGCCGCGGCGGCAACCAGGCTCGGCGATCCGGCGCTGGTGATCACGCGCGCCTCGGCTGCGCCGCTGCCGGCCGGCCATCCCGCCTCCGGCAAGGGGCCGATCGCCGGCCGGGCCGCCGCCTATGTCTGCAGCGCCGGCACCTGCCAGGCACCGGCGACAACCGCCGAGGCACTCGCGCAGGCGGTCGGCGCCGCCCGCCGCTGACGCGAATGCCGCCCTGCTAGCTGACCGGTGCGCAGGCAGCGGCGAGCCAGGCAGCCTCGTCGGCAGCCAAATGCGGGCCGATCTCGGCCAGCACGCGGGCGTGATAGGCATCGAGCCAGCCACGCTCGGCGTCGCCCAGCAGCAGGGGATCGATCAGCCGCCGGTCGAACGGGGCGAGCGTCAGCGCCTCGAACCCGAGGAAGGGTTTCGTCGCGCCCTCGCGCTCCACCACCAGTTCCAGGTTCTCGAGCCGGATGCCATAGCGGCCGGGCAGGTAGAAGCCCGGCTCGTTCGACAGCACCATGCCGGAGGCAAGCGGGATCGGCTTCGCTGCGCGGCTGATGCCGCACGGCCCTTCGTGCACGTTGAGATAGGCGCCGACGCCATGGCCGGTGCCGTGGTCGTAATCGAGCCCGACCTCCCACAGCGCGCGGCGGGCAAAGGCATCGATGTGCGGGCCGGCGACGCCTTGCGGGAAGCGGAGCGTCGCGATCGCGATGTGGCCCTTCAGCACCCGCGTCGCCCGCCCGCGCAGTTCCGCGAGATCGGGCGGCGCGGCGCCGATCAGCACGGTGCGCGTGATGTCGGTGGTGCCGTCGAGATACTGCGCGCCGCAATCGATCAGATAGGTCTCGCCCGCGACGATCGGCCGGTCGGTCGTCGGCGCCGGGCGGTAATGGATGATCGCGCCGTGCGGGCCGGCGGCGCTGATCGCAGGAAAACTCTCGCCGACGAAATGCTCGCCCTCGGCCCTGAGCGCCAGCAGCCTGGCCGCCGCCGACAGTTCGGTCTGCCCGCCGCCGGCGGCGGTGCGGTCGAGCCAGGCCAGGAACCGGCACATCGCCACGCCGTCGCGCAGATGGGCGGCGCGCATGCCGGCGATTTCCACCACGTTCTTGCGCGCCTTCGCCAGCACGCACGGGTCCATGCCCGGAACCACGATCGCGCCCGCCGCCTTCAGCGCATCGTCATACCAGGACGCCGACCGCTCGGGGTCGAGCCGCACCCGCCTGCCGCAGAGCGCCGCGACGGCACCGGCAAGCGCATCCGGCGCGTGCACCGAAACCGCGTTGCCGAGATGCGCGGCAAGCGCCGGCGGGATCTTTCCCGGCGCGGTGAACAGATCGACCCGGCCATCGGCGTGCACGATGCTGCTCGCCAGCACGATCGGGTTGAAGTCGACATCGCGCCCGCGGATGTTCAGCAGCCAGGCGACGCTGTCGGTGGCCGAGACGATCGCGGCGTCCTGCCTCGCCTCCCCCAGCTGGGCAGCGATCTCGGCCCGCTTGGCGGCCGAGGATTTTCCGGCGAAGCGTTCGGCGTGCGCCAGTGCCGGCCCGGCGGGCGGCGGCGGGCGGTCGTGCCAGACCGCATCGAGGGGGTTGCTTTCGAGCAGCACCGGTGCCGCGCCCGCCTCGCGGATCGCCGCCTCCAGCCGCGAACGCGCCTCGCTGCCGTGCAGCCAGGGGTCGATGCCGAATTTCTGGCCCGGGCGGAGGCTCGCCCGCAGCCACTGCGCCGGCGGCGCCTCGATCAGGTGGCAGCGCTCCCACAGCGCCGGGTCGGTCTCGGCGGCCGCCTGCTCGACATACCGTCCGTCGATGAAGATCGCTGCCCGCCCGGCCAGCACCACCGCGGCCCCGGCCGAGCCGGTGAAACCGGTCAGCCAGGCCAGCCGCTCGGCGTCGGGCGGCACATACTCGTTCAGGTAGGAATCGGCGCGCGGCACGATGAAGCCATCGAGGCCCCGTCCCGCCAGTTCGGCGCGCAGCGCCGCGAGCCGGCCGGCCAGAGTCGTGCGGTCAGGCGTCGCGGGCATTCGGCATATTCCTTACCAGTTAACCGTTATTTGCAGGTCATTTCGACGACCTACGCACATCGCGCATGGCTGCTGAAAGCGGTTTCCGCAACTCCAGGCGCCGAAGCGGGCCATATTGCACCTGCGAACACGGCGACGCGCCGACGGGCCAAGGGGGCCCGCCTCGGACGATCGCAGAGGACTTTCCTATGGTTGCGCGTATCACCCGCGAGGAGACGGCCCTTCTTCTCAACCTGACCAGCCCCGTGCCGACCGAGGCCGAGCTGATCCGCCTCGAGGAGATGCGGGTCCAGGAACCGGCGATCGGCCGCGGCATAGCCGGGATGGCCAAGGCAGCGTGGCGGGCGATCCGCGAGGCGTTCGCGCGCCTTGCCGCCTATCCCGAGCGGATGCGCGTGCTGCATCACCTGAGCGCGATGAGCGAGCGCGAGCTGGCCGACATCGGTCTCACCCGCGACAGCCTGCCGCGCGTGTTCGACGAGGATTTCGGTGCGGCGCGCGCGCGCAGTGGCGCGCGCAGCAGGCACGTGGCCGACGTCGCGCGGGCCGTCTGACCCGCGCCGGCTGATCGGGCTGTCGCTGCCCCCGCCCCCAAGGTGCGCAGCATCAGCCCCTAGGGTGCGCAGCATCAGGCGGCACCTGGTCGGCTGATCGGGGGCGGCGCTTCCGCCTTCGGGGGAGCCCGCAGCAGCAGCGTCGTCCAGCTGCCCTCGGCGATCCGGCGCACGAGCACGATCCCCTGCCTGCGCCAGGCGGCCGCGACCTGGTTCGCCTGGCCCGCCAGCAGGCCGGCCAGCACCACCCGTGCCCCCGGCGCCAGCAGCGGGCCGAGCGGCCGCGCCATCGCGCACAGCGGCCGGGCAAGGATGTTCGCCAGCAGCAGATGGCAGGGGCGGCATCGTCGAACCTGCCGGCCGGCACCGTTCTCGCGCACCACCCGCACCCGCTTCCCGACCCCGTTGGCGCGCGCATTGGCGGCGGCGACCAGCACGCTCCAGGGCTCGATGTCGCTCGCCAGCACCGGCCGCGCAAAACGCTTCGCCGCCGCGATCGCAAGGATGCCCGAGCCGGTTCCGAGATCGAGGATGCGCCCGGCCGGCCGCTTCAGCCGCTCCAGCGCCCGCAGGCAGCCGCGGGTCGAGCCGTGCTCGCCCGATCCGAACGCCAGCCCTGCATCGAGCACGATCGGGATCCGGCCCGGCTCGCGCAGCCCGGAATCGTGCGTGCCCAGCACCAGGAATCGGCGGCCGATCCGCTGCGGCGGGAAACCGCTGGCGACCTTGGCGAGCCAGCCGCCGGCCTCGGTCGGTCTTCGCACCAGCACCGGCGGCGCGATGCCGGAGGCCGCCGCGGCCAGCGCCAGCGCGGTTTCCAGCCCCGAGAGGTCGCCGGCGCGGCGGATACCCTCGATGCCCCATTCCCCGGTCGTTTCGTCACGAAAGAAGCCGACCGCGTCGCACTGCGCTGAAAAGGCGGCTTCGAACAGGGGCACGGCGGCCTCGGGCACCGCGACCGACAGGCGCTCGAGCTGGGGCACGCCGGGAGTGTTGCTCACGCCTTGTCCAGGAAGCGGTCCAGCAGCTTCTTCTCGCCTGCCTTCTCGAACCGGACATCGACCTTCTCGCCATCGACCAGCATCACCCGGCCATAGCCGAACTTCTGGTGGAACACGCGGTCGCCGACGCCGAGCGCCTCCGCGCGGGCCGGCCGCGGCGCCACTTCCCAGGCGCCCTGCCGGTCGGACCCGGCCTCGATCAGCCGGCCGGGGCGCTGGCCCGGCACGAACCAGCCGGGAGCCGGGGCCGCGTGCTGGCGCCGGGCCGAATCGGCGCCGATCCGGCTGATCTCGCTTTCCGGCAGCTCGTCGATGAAGCGGCTCGGGATGGATGCCTGCCAGTTGGCATAGATGCGACGGTTGGCGGCCGAGCTCACGATCGCGCGCCGCCGCGCCCGGGTGAGGCCGACATAGGCAAGCCGCCGCTCCTCCTCCAGCGCCCGCGCGCCCCCCTCATCGAGCGCCCGCTGGTTCGGGAACAACCCCTCCTCCCAGCCGGGCAGGAACACGGTGTCGAACTCCAGCCCCTTGGCGGCGTGCAGCGTCATCAGCGACACCCGCTCGCCCTCGGCCGCCTCGTCGTTCTCCATCACCAGCGCGACGTGGTCGAGGAAGCCGCCAAGCGAGTCGAAATCGGCGAGCGCCCGGACCAGCTCGCGCAGGTTTTCCAGCCGGCCGGGCGCCTCGGGCGACTTGTCGTTCTTCCACATCTCGGTGTAGCCGGATTCGTCCAGCATGGCGGCGGTGGTGGCCACGTGGCCGTCGCGGGCGATCTGGTCGCGCCAGCGGGCGAAGTTCCGCAACAGCTCGCCCAGGGCCTCGCGCACCCGGCCCTTCTGCGCGGGCTGGAGCGCCTCGGCCGCGGCATAGAGCGGCACCGCGTGCGCCCGGGCATGGGCATGGAAGGATCGCAGCGTGGTATCGCCGATGCCACGGCGGGGAAGGTTGATGATGCGCTCGAAGGCGAGGTCGTCGGCGGGCTGCTGCAGCACCCGCATGTACGCCATGGCGTCGCGGATCTCCTGGCGTTCGTAGAATTTCGCCCCGCCCACGACGCGATAGGGGATGCCGATCGCGATCAGCCGCTCCTCGAAGGCACGGGTCTGGAAGCCGGCGCGCACCAGCACCGCCATCTCGGCAAGCGATTCGCCCTCGCGGCGGAGCTGCTCGATGCGGGCGCCGACGGTGCGCGCCTCCTCGTCGGAATCCCACAGGCTGATCACCTGCAGCTTCTCGCCCTCGGACGCGGCGGCGGCCGGGCGAAGGGTCTTGCCAAGCCGGCCCTCGTTGTTGGCGATCAGGTGCGAAGCGGCAGCCAGGATCGGCGCGGTCGAGCGGTAGTTGCGCTCCAGCCGGATGATGGCAGCGCCCGGGAAATCCTTCTCGAAGCGCAGGATGTTCTCGATCTCGGCGCCGCGCCACGAATAGATCGACTGGTCGTCGTCGCCGACGCAGCAGATGTTCTTCGAGCCCTGGGCAAGAAGCCGCAGCCACAGATACTGCACCAGGTTGGTGTCCTGGTACTCGTCGACCAGGATGAAGCGGAACTTCCGGTGGTACTCGGCCAGCACCTCGGGCTGGGTGCGCAGCAGCTCGGTCATCGACAGCAGCAGGTCGCCGAAATCGGCCGCGTTCACGGCCAGCAGCCGCTGCTGGTAGGCGTGATAGATCTCGACGCTGCGGCCGCCGGCGAAGTCGGAATCCTCGGCCGGCGTCACCCGCCCCGGCGTCAGCCCGCGATCCTTGAAGCGCTGGATGATCGCCATCATCGCCCGCACCGGCCAGCGCCGGTGGTCGATGCCGGCTGCCTCCATCACCTGCTTCAGAAGCCGCTCCTGGTCGTCGGTATCGAGGATGGTGAAGTTCGGCTTCAGGCCGACGGCCTCGGCGTGCCGGCGCAGCATGCGTGCGCAGAGCGCGTGGAAGGTGCCGAGCCACAGTCCCTCGGCCGGCCGGTCGAGGATGGCAGCGACCCGGGCCGCCATCTCGCGCGCCGCCTTGTTGGTGAAGGTCACGGCCAGCACCTGGCCGGGCCAGGCACGCCCCGACAGCAGGATATGCGCGAAGCGGGCGGTCAGCACGCGGGTCTTGCCGGTGCCGGCGCCGGCCAGCACCAGCACCGGGCCGTCGAGGGTCTCGACGGCGCGGCGCTGTTCCGGGTTCAGCCTGGCCAGATAGGCCGGTTCCGCTCCCCGGTGCGTGTGGGCTTCGGCCGAGTCCGCCATGGCAGGATGATCGGCCCGCCGGCCTGCCGCTTCAACCGCGGCAGCGCCAGCCGGGCGTTTCCCGCTACTGGCAGAGCCCGATCGAGCCCTGGCCGCAGGTACGGCTGCCATCGATCCAGAGCGCCCCCGACAGGTCGGCGCCGTTGAGATCGGCCCCGCCCAGGTCGGCGCCCGTCAGGTCGGCCTCGCGCAGGTCGGCGCGGAACAGCCGGGCACGCCGCATATCGGCCTCGCGCAGCCGCGCCTTGCGCAGGTTGGCCCGCGTCAGGTCGGCATCGCGCAGGATCGCGCGGGTAAGATCCGCCCCTTCCATCTTCGCCGAGTTCATGCGCGCGTCGACCGCCTCGACCTCGGCCAGTTTCGCCCCCGTAAGGTCGGCGCGCTGGAGGCTCGC
>JADYYZ010000479.1 GCA_020853405.1 Acetobacteraceae bacterium | reverse complement strand
GCGCCGCCGAGGCAGCGCAAGCATGTGGCGCGGTCCGGCGAAGCCCTGTGCTGGAGGCATGATCCGCGCCCGCATCAGGCCGCGGGGCGGAACAGGATGCAGACGGGGCTGCCGGTCTCGATCACCTGGCCGGTGGCCGAAAGCCGGCCGCTGGCCGCATCCACGGCGAACGCGACGATGCTGTCGCTGTCCTCGTTCGCGGCGAACAGGAAGCGGCCGCTTGGATCGAGCGCGAAGAAGCGGGGCGTGCGCCCGCCGCTCGGCACCCACTGCACCGCGGAAAGCCGGCCGGTACCGGGCGCGATCGCGAATACCGCGATCGAATCGTGCCCGCGGTTCGAGACATGGAGGAACCGGCCATCGGCACCAACGGCGATCTCGGCGGCGTCGGCATAGCCGGTCGCCTCGTCGGGCACCGAAGGCACCAGCTGGAAGGGATCGAGCGTGCCGTTCGCCGCGTCGTAGCGACATGCCAGCACGCTTGCCGCGATCTCGTTGGCGATGAAGGCGAATCGCGCATCGGGCGTGAACGCGATATGTCGCGGCCCGGCGCCTTCGCGGTGCACCAGGCTCGCCACCAGCTCCAGCCGCGCGGCATCTTCATCGACCCGCAGCGTGAAGCTGCGGTCCACCCCCTTGTCCGGCACCAGGATGAAGCGCCCGGCGGGATCGGGCTCGACCTGGTGCGGCTTTGCGAAGGGCTGCTGCACGCGGTGCGGCCCCGGCTCGCCGGGCAGCGCCAGCAGGTGCGAGATCTCGCCCAGCGCGCCGGTTTCTGGATCGAGGCGCAGCAGTGCCACGGTCGAGCTCAGGTGGTTGGCAACCACCAGGAAGCGATCATCCGGGGTCGGCACGAGATGCACCGGGTTGCGGCCGCCGGTCGGCTTGGTGTTGAGGTGCACAAGCCGTCCCGTCGCATCGTCGATCGCGAACGCACTCACCGTCTCGCGGTCTCCGTGCACGGCATAGAGCACGGGGCGGGTGCGGGCGAAGGCGAGGAAGCTCGGGTTCTCGAGGCCCGCCAGGCGCTGCACGTGCCGCCAGCCCGCACCTGGCGCGTCTACCCGGTAGACCTCGATCCCCTTGCCGCGCGCGTTGCGCTCCCTTGCCGTGCGGCAGCCGACATAGGCGTGGAGCGGGTACTGCATCGTCTCAGCCTTCCGGGGTGATGTCCGCTTCCTCGATGATGCGGGCGTATTTGCGTGAATCCTCGGCGACGAGGGCAGCGAACCCGGCGACCGACATCGGCTTCGCGATGCCGCCCTGGTCGGTGATCCGGGCGGCGAGATCGGGCTGCTGCAGCGCCGTCGCCACGATCTCGTGCAGCCGCTGCACGTTCGCGTCCGGCATCGAGGCAGGCGCGAACAGCCCGAACCAGTTGACCAGATCGTAACCCTCGAGGCCCGGCGTTTCCGCCAGCGCCGGCACGTCCGGCAGTTGCGGCATGCGCTCGCGCGAGGTGACGGCGATGGCGCGCACCCGGCCCTCGGTGATCAGCGGCAGCGCAGGCCCGAGGCTCGAGAAATTCATGCTGACCCGTCCCGCCGCCACGTCGGTGAGGGCTGGTGCTGCGCCGCGGTAGGGCACGTGCAGGATATCGGTGCCGGCCATCCGGTTCAGGAGCTCGCCGGCAAGGTGCTGCGGGTTGCCGATGCCGGACGAGGCGAACGAGAGTTTGCCGGGATTGGCACGCGCATAGGCGACCAGTTCCGCCGGCGTGCGCACGGGCAGCGACGGATGTACGACGATCACGTTCGGGATCGCGGCCACCAGCGCCACCGGCCGCAGGTCGCGCGCCGGGTCGTAGGTCATGCGCTGCTTGAACAGTGCCGGGTTGACCGCGATCTCGCCGGCCGCCGCCATCAGCAGCGTGTGGCCGTCATTGCCGCCGCGTGCCACCGCCTGGGCCGCGATCATCGCGCTGGCGCCGGGCCGGTTCTCGACCACCACCGGCTGGCCGAGTGCCGCCCGCATCGGCTCGGCGAGCATCCGCGCGATGACATCGACGCCGCCGCCGGGCGCATAGCCGACCAGCACCCTGAGCGGCCGGTCGGGCCAACGCGGCTGGGCACGCAGAGGCGCGGCGGCCAGGATGGCGGCAGCCGAGAGCAGGGCGCGGCGGGTGGTCATCGGTTCGGTCCTCTCGTGTTGTTCCGTGTTCATGACGTCTGGCGGCTGGCCGCAAGGGCCTTGCGCAGGATGGTCGGGATCATCCCGCCCTCCCGGATCAGCGCGACCTCGCGCGCGGTCTCGAGCTGGGCGATCGCGGTGCCATCCTCGCGTGTGCCATCAGCACGCAGGATGCTGACCGCAACCGCCGCGCGCGGGCAGAGCGTGCGCGGATCGAGCGCGAGCGCGATCCGGTCTCCCGGCGCCAGGTGAAGCGCTTCCGGCCGCCAGCCCTCGGGCAGGCGCAGCGGCACCACGCCCATGCCGACCAGGTTGCTGCGGTGGATGCGCTCGAAACTGTTCGCCAGCACGGCGCGCGCGCCGAGCAGCTGCGCACCCTTGGCAGCCCAGTCGCGCGAGGAACCGGTGCCGTAGCGCTCGCCGGCGATGATCACGACCGGGAGTTTTGCCTCGGCATAGCGGGCGGCGGCGCGCCAGGCGGGAAGAAGCTCGCCGGTCGGCGCGAACACGGTATGGCCGGGCGCCGCACCCGGGGCGAGGTGGTTGACCACGCTGCGGTTGGTGAACAGGCCGCGCAGCATGACCTCGAAATTGCCGCGCCGCGATGCATAGACATTGAGGTCGCGCGGGTTCTCGCCGTGCTCGACCAGCCAACGCCCGGCGTCGCTGGAGGCCGGGATCGCGCCGGCCGGTGAGATGTGGTCGGTGGTGATGTCATCGCCGAGCACCAGCAGCGGATGCGCGGCGAGGTTGGAGAGATCGGCCGCGCGCGTCATGGTCACGAACGGCGGCGGGCGCAGGTAGGTGGAGCCAGGCTGCCACGGGAACCGCGCGGTATCCGGTGCTTCCAGCGCCGCCCAGGGGCCGGATGCCTCGGCCGTCGCATAGGCGTCGGCAACGTCGGCGGGGTCGAGCGCCAGGGCGAGTG
The DNA here is from genome assembly GCA_020853405.1 of Acetobacteraceae bacterium. Taxonomy (GTDB): domain Bacteria; phylum Pseudomonadota; class Alphaproteobacteria; order Acetobacterales; family Acetobacteraceae; genus JADYYZ01. The sequence goes on along the minus strand of JADYYZ010000479.1, from coordinate 731 downwards.
CTGCCTCGATCTCCGCCTGCGGTGGCCAGAGATCGCGCAAGGCGACCGCGGTGCCGTCCGGGCCGGTGCCGATCGGTTCGCGCGTGATGTCGAGGCCGGCACGCCCGGCCAGCGCGAAGGCGACCACCAGCGGCGGTGAGGCGAGCAGCGCGGCATCGATGTCGGCATGCACACGGCCGGGGAAGTTGCGGTTGCCGGACAGCACGGCCACCGGCCGCAGCCCGCGCGCCTGCACCGCCTGCGCGACCGCCGGCAGCAGCGGGCCTGAATTGCCGATGCAGGTCGCGCATCCGTGCCCGGCGATGCCGAATCCCAGCGCCTCCAGCTCGGCAAGCAGGCCGGCGCGGGCAAGCCTCCGCGCCGCCGCCGGCGAGCCGGGCGTCAGCGAGGTCTTCACCCACGGCGCCGGCGCAAGGCCCCTTCGGCGGGCGTTGCGCGCGACCAGGGCGGCGGCGACCAGCAGCCCGGTATCGGAGGTGTTGGTGCACGAGGTGATGGCAGCGATCGCCACCGCGTCCGCCGGAATGGGGTCGGCGGCGGCACCAGCCTCGCGCGCCAGCGCCGCCGGCAGCGCGGCCGGATCGAGCCGGTCCTGCGGCCGGCGCGGCCCCGCGAGCGAGGGGCGGAGTGCTGCAAGATCGATCTCAAGGATCGCGCTGTAGCGGGGTGCCGCTGCCGGGTCGAACCAAAGGCCCGAGGCGTGCGCGAACGATTCCACCAGCTCGACCTGG